>DCGA01000020.1:0-1283 GCA_002314465.1 bacterium UBA1790
GTTTTTGAGGAGTGGCTTTATCCCCGGCCTGCGACCGGGGTTAATAACGCTTTGCGTTGTGTCGCGCTTCCAGCGCTTTTGCGGTATTTGGCGGATGTTATTGTGTCGCGCCGCTGGCGCTGGGGCAATATCTGGTGTAATCATAGGGTCTATAGGAACTATAGAGACTACGGAAGATACAGGAACACTGATATAGTTGCGGACTTACAGTCCGCTGATAGGATGGGAGGTAATATATATAGCAAAAGCACCCCACGGCTTGTGCCGCGGGGTGCTGTATTGTGATGAAGGCATTGCTGCCCTCGGTTTTCTCTATGTGAGAATTACTTGATAGTCTGACCAGCTGCGTTGTACTTAACACCGTCCTTCTCGATTACGAGCTGACCGTCAACGATGTACTTGCTTGCCTTGCTTGCCTTAACTGTAAGGTCGTTGATGCCGGTGGGAACAACGGGGGGGAAGGTGATAACAGAGGGATACTTACGGCCGTTGAGCACTGAGAAAGAAGTACCTGCTGTGTTATACATTGTGAACGCCCACATGGGAAGGGTGATTGTACCAGCTTCCTTGTCAATTGTACCCTGAGGACCAACAGCTGTTTGGAAACCGAATGTACCGCTTGTAGTTGTACCGCCATTGCTGGGATAAGCAACCTTGTAAGAAGAACTGTAGTAGTAGCTGGGGATCTGCTGAACCTCAACAGTGTTGTCTGCATTTACAACAATCATAAATGCTGTCATGTTGTCAACGCCCAAAACTGATGCGTATTCTACACCTTCTTCAACAGAGAATTCAGTGCAAGTGGCATATTCAGAACTGGGAGTAGTTGCTGCAGAGAAGTCGCTGTTTACAAGAGTGCTTGCAATAGTACCGTTGGCAGTAGAGCCAAAGTATCCGCCAGTGAGAGTGCTGCCAATGCTGTAGCCAGCATAAGTACCTTCCTTGATAAGCATGAGGAAACCTACAGCGTCGTTGTCGAGCTCAAATGTGCCGTCACCTGCAAAAGTAAGAACGATATCCAGGTTGCTGCTGTACTGGCTTGAATTTACCATGGGATAAAGGTCGATTTCACCATAAGTGGCGTGCTGGTTAGCATTCTGACCCGGAGCGATGGTGAGTTTGCCGTTAGCGTAAGTACCGGTAACTGCTACTTCCTGAGCGGGGTGAAGACCCAAAACGCTGTATTGGCCTTCAGTTTCGCCAGCAGCGATTGTAACTGTACCGCAAGAAACGATGGTGTCTCTTGCCCAAGACTGGTAGATGTAAGTACCAGAGGGATCGGC
>DCGA01000020.1:1329-11350 GCA_002314465.1 bacterium UBA1790
AGTTGCATTTGTAACTTCGGTTGCATTCTCAATGGGAGTTCCCAGCAAGAAGTGATTTGCACTTGTGAAGTCGTTTGCACTTGCTGTCATTGCAACAGCTGCAATTGCGGAGAGGAGTAAAGTTTTCTTCATAATTAAAACTAAATTAGGGTTGTTTAATGTGTGTGATTAGTCCAGCGTGGAACCAAAAACAATTAATTATCTCTTTCGCCTACAAAATTATTACATTTTTTTTGTTTCTGCAAACTTTATTGTAAGAAAATGTGCGTTTTGTTTTAATTTTTCTTTAAAATAAGTGGTTTTTTGCTCGTTTTTGCAATATTTCTTGCATAAATTCCATATCGGTGAATAAAGAATCATATAGAACCTCCCCCGTGCGGGTAATCCCTTGGCATCCCTCAGCCGAAAAATATATACATTATATTAAATAGATGAAAGTTTTTCACTACCTTTGCATTATTATTAGAAATATTGCAAGAAATTATGGAAAGCAATCCCACGACATTTGAAGAGAACCTGCTTAAGGATTTATATACTTACCTCAAGATTGAAGGCGAGACCGACGACATCATGCCCGATGCCCCCGATATAGAGGAAAAGTGGGTATCGGTTGCCAATGCCTATCTGCCTGACGGCGTGCGAGAGTTCCAGGACTATCCTCTCACCTCGCTGGGCTGGGTGATGTATGTGGGCATGGCAGTGGCCCAGAAGTGGGACAACGACTGGGAGAACTTCTCGGTGCTTGAAGACCCGTATGCAGTGCTGCGCGATGTGCGCGGTTATGACGAGATGGACGAATATATCGCCCAGGAGGTCCTCGGCCTTGACCCTAAGCGCCAGGACGAACTCGCCAAACTTGTGGGTAATTGTGCCACCCGCACTTATAACTACCTGATGCGCCACGGCATTGAGCCCGGGACTGCACAAGCTGTGCAGGCCTATATCAGTTGCCTGCATCAGTTGTACCTGATGGGCGCCTGCGTGCAGTTGCACCGCATGGGCTATCACATGACGAAGATGTCGTGAGTAATAAAGGGTTAAAGGGTTAAAAGGTTAATGGGTTAATAGGTTAAAAGGTTAATTTATAGGTATAAGATGAAAAAGATAACGATACTGGTGCCTTGCTACAACGAGGAGAAATCGCTGCCCATGCTCCACGAGCGTCTTGCCGCCATGATGGACGGTATGCCGCAGTATGAGTGGGAGGTTCTGCTCGTGAACGACGGCAGCCGTGACGCCACCATGGAGGTGGCACGCTCGCTTCGCGCCGCCGACGACAGGGTGTGCTACATAGACCTGTCGCGCAACTTCGGTAAGGAACGCGCCATGCTTGCGGGTTTTGATTACGCCACCGGCGACTGTATGGTGATAATGGACGCCGATCTGCAGCATCCGCCCGAGGTAATCCCCGAGATGATTAAGAACTGGGAAGAAGGTTGGGAAGACGTGTATGCCCGCCGCAACACCCGGGGCAAGGAGTCGTGGCTGCGCCGCAAGCTCACCATGAGTTATTACCGCCTGCTTCAGAGCACCACCCGCACCGATGTGCTGCAGAATGTGGGTGACTTTCGCCTTATAGACCGCAAGTGCATCGATGCCATAAAGCAGATGCGCGAGTGCGAGCGATATACCAAGGGCCTGTTCTCATGGATAGGATTCCGCAAGAAAGAGATAACATTTGACCAGCAAGACCGTGTTGCTGGCAAGTCGTCGTTCGGCATGTTCAAGTTGGCGAGCCTTGCCATTCAGGGCATCACCTCGTTCACCACTGCGCCTCTAAGGCTTGCAACGGTCATGGGTTTTGTGGTGTCGATAGTGGCATTGCTCTATATGGTATATGTGTT
The DNA here is from genome assembly GCA_002314465.1 of bacterium UBA1790. Taxonomy (GTDB): domain Bacteria; phylum Bacteroidota; class Bacteroidia; order Bacteroidales; family Muribaculaceae; genus Sodaliphilus. The sequence continues at coordinate 3,174 of DCGA01000020.1, forward strand.
TGTAAAGACTCTTATATACGGAGACCCGGTTGCGGGTTATCCCACACTCATCATCGTCATCCTCTTCATGGGTGGCGTCCAGCTCATCTCGCTGGGAATCATAGGCGAGTACCTTGCCCGCATCTTCAATGAGAGTAAGGACCGCCCTGTGTACATCGTGAGAGATAAGGAAGGCGTTTGATAATGAATAGCGTGGCAAGAGACAAATGGTACTGGTTGACACTGCTCGTGGGGGCGGTGGTGTTCTACGTGCTCAATGTGTTCACGCCCATGATAGGCGACGACATCTTGTTCACGCTTGTGCCCGGCAATGAAAGCCAGCCGTGCAACACGCTGGACCAGTACATCGCGTCGATGCCATACTTCTACTGTGACAATAACGGCCGCATTGCCGACATGGTGGTGCGCTTCATATGCTCGCTGCTGGGCAAGGGCGTGTTCAACGTGCTCAATACCCTTGTGTTTGTGGCGTTCATGCATGTGCTGTCAAAGCATATCGACGACAGTAACCGCCGCGTGTGGCACCTGTGTGCCGCCATGCTTTATATGCTTGTGCTCATGCCCGTGGCAGGACAGACCATGCTGTGGATTGCCGGTACGGTGAACTACCTGTGGTCGAGTACCGCAACACTTGCCTTGCTGCTTGTGTACCGGCGCGAATGCATCGCGGTGCCGGCGGCAGTACTGTGCTTGTTACTTATCGGTGCCTTTGTGGCGGGCGGCATGAATGAGAGCATCTCGTCGGCTACGCTTGCCGGCCTGGTGTGCTACAGTGTGTTCAACCGCAAGTCGGTGACATGGCGTCACATGGCCATCCTGCTTGCCTACTTCGTTGGATTCATGGTCATCGTACTCTCGCCGGCGGCATGGAACCGCCTTGAAACCGGCAACTCGGTGAACGTGAATATGGGCTTGATGGCGATGCTCCTGCAGCGTTCGCTCAACCTTGTTACCAAGACCGGGCACTTTGTTACACCGTTCCTGGGCTTGTGTGCCCTTGCGGTGATGTGCCGCGTGAAGGGCATCAAGGAAACATCGGGCGAGATGATAAACTGGTGTCTTATGGGCGCTGTGATATCGGTATTTGTCTTCGGCGTTTACTCCAAGCGTGCCTATACCTGGTACTCGGTTATGGGCCTTGTGGTAGCGCTCAAGGCGCTTGCTCCGTTCATAGATGGGCACCGCAAAGTGGCTGTGGCATTGTGCACGGTGTGTGCGCTGGGCTGCATCGGAGCCTCGGCACATGCAGTGAGGACTACACACGCCTACAGGGTGTACAGCGACAGCGTGATGAGCGCAATCAAGGCGTCGCCCGACGGAGTGATTCTTGCACCCAAGGCGATGACCGAGAGCCGATATGTGCATCCCATGAGTTTCTCCAATGAGCGTTACACCGCTTACAACCGTTTCCTGGGATACTACTTAGGCAAGCCCAATGTGCAGTTCCTACCCGACTCGGTTTACTCGCGCTACCGTGGCGAGCAACCCTTCATGCAGGGGGCGAGTGTGATAAATGACATTGAGAGCAGTGATAGTAGCATAGTGGCGGCTCTATATGCGATGGGCGATGCGGGTTTCTATGTTGCTCCCGTTACGGGCGCCGACTACACCGCGGGCCGTCCCGTGAAAATGTATTATAGCGACATCGACTCTTATCTTGGCAAGGAACGCGCCGATAAACGACGCATGTGGGGCGTGATGAAGGACTACACCGTGTATAATTCCTATGCCCTGGAACGCGACGGCAAGCGATACATCATCTTGCCGGCACTGAGCGACAGCATAGTTGCCCTTGAGGTGCCTGTGACTGTGGGAGGCGAGAAGCGAACAATAAAACTGACAAGAAAAACACAAGACAATGGCTGAACAATGGGATAAAATAATAATAGGTATTGACCCCGGAACCAACGTGATGGGTTACGGACTGCTGGGCATCAAGAAGAAAACCCCGCAGCTCATAGCCATGGGGGTGATAAAGCTCAACCGACTTGACGACCATTACCTCAGGCTCAAGCACATATACGAGCGTGTGAGCGGGGTTATCGACTCGTTCCTGCCTGATGAAATGGCAATTGAGGCGCCGTTCTTCGGTGTGAACGTGCAGTCGATGCTCAAGTTGGGCCGTGCCCAGGGAGTTGCCATGGTGGCAGCCCTAAACCACGATGTACCTATCACCGAGTATGAGCCGCGCAAGATAAAGATGGCTATCACAGGCAACGGTGCTGCAAGCAAGGAGCAGGTGGCCTCGATGCTGCAGCGCACGTTAAAGATCGACAAGGAGGAGATGCCCGATTTCCTCGATGCCACCGATGCGCTGGCGGCGGCGCTGTGTCACTTCTATGAGAGCAGCAAACCCATAACGAGCGGAGGTGCCAAGTCGTGGAAGTCGTTCATAGCCAAGAATCCCGACAGAGTGAAGAAATAAACAATTAACCCCAGGCCGAGGCTTGGGGTTAATCGTGTCTTATCCGTTACTTGATCGCCGCTTTGCGCTGACGGTGGGTGTTGAATGCCGGGTTGATGAGGCATCGCGCCGGGTCGAGGTACTTGCAGTGCACGCCGGCAAGCGCGAGGATGAGGTGGGGCATGTCGTCGGTCTGGAACGGGCGGCATGCGGCTTGTGTAATCAATTCATACATGTCGGGATGCAGCATGCGGTACTTGGGTGAGCACCATATCCACATGGGCACCTGGTACTGCGACTCGACCATTGCCTTTGAGAGGTCGTTGTGTACACGTCCCATCGTGTGGCCGTCGTCATACACGTTCTCGCCGTGGTCGCTCACGAAAACTATTACCATGTCTTTGTCGGCGAATCGGTCGAACAGGGCTCCGCAGATGGAGTCTTGATAGTAGGTGCTGTTGTCGTAGTGGGCCACTTGCTGTTTCTGCTCGTCATTAAGGTCGGTGCGCGACGCATAGTCCTTGACGGAGAAATGCACGCGGTTCTCGGGGTAGCGTGCCTCGTAGGGGATGTGCTGGCCCAAAACATGGAACAGGGTGAAATTATACTCGCTGTCACCGGGAATGGCTTGCTGCAGTTCGCCCAGCAACCCCTCGTCGTAGGTGTAACTGTGCGGTGTGTGGTAGTCAAAGAGCAGCTTGGATGTGCGTTTGTCGCGCATGAAGAACCCGCCGGTGTTGTTCCATATGTTGTGGCTTTCGCTGTCGTACTGGTTGGTGACGAACGACACGCGGTATCCGCCCAATTTCATGAGGTGGGGCAGCATGGGCGATGAAGTCCAACTTCCCTTTTGGTCCACGCTGTGCATTGAGAGCATACCTTTCATTACCTCGCTGGTCTCGGTGGTTACGGTGAGTGCATCGCCTATGACGGTGAGGTTGCCGCTCTGCATCTCTTGCAGTTGGCGCGGCGTTGTGGGCAACTGGTAGCCGTAAATCTGGAGGTGACGCCTGATGCTACTCTCGCCGAGTAGCAGCATGATGCCCGGCGAAGTGTGGTTGCAGCTGTCGATGGCTACGCTCTGTGCTGTTGTCATGATTTCGTCGCACTGGTGGGTGGTGAGGCGGTACAGACAATAGCCCTGTGCAAGGCGTGTGGGAGCGGTCTTTATGAGACCGCCGTGTTCCATCACATCGATGTAACGCAGTTCGTAGTCGTATACGCCCGTGCTCTGCAACAGACGGGCGAGGCGCGCTTGCTTAGGCATCCATCCAGTCCACACAACAATTCCTAATGCCGCAAGCAACAGTGCCACGGTGCCGGTTGTGCGCATCGGGGTGCTTGCATGGGCCACCTTTTCGTCAATGCGGTCTTTGTAGCGGTAAAGGCACAATGCCACGATAATACAGGTTATAAGCAGTGACACGTATTGGTGCGTGGATGACGTAAAGACAAACGTGTCGAGGAACTGCGAGGTCTCGGTGGTGCTGCTGCCCAGCATCAGTTGGAACACGTCGTCGGCAAGCGAGAGTTTGAAGTGTGATATGAGGAAAGTCTCAATGACCACGAGCAAGGCATAGGCCGAGAGTATTACCGATGAAACGGCTGTGAGCCAGCGACCGCGCAACAGCGACAGTACAAGCATGAGCACATACAACTCGGCAAGCGAGTCGGTAATGTCAATGGCTTGGTGCGATATCAGTTTGCATCGCACCAGTAGCACGAGCATTGCCGCCACCATGGGCCACATGGCGGTGAACGGGCGCAGCATGAACCGCGCTATTGCTTTGATTACTGGCATGATGCGAGACATTGTGTTAAATGTGCAGCGTTAGTGTTAAATATATAAAGGAGGCAAATGTGGCTTGCGGCGCATCTGCCTCCTTGTTTATGTGTCTTATCAAGCGATTACTTGACGATGATTTTCTTGCTCTGGTTATCGGCTACGACAACGTAGGTGCCTGCGGGCAGGTCGATACTGCGCTTGCCCTTGAGGCTGAACTGAGCCACCTGCTCGGCATCCATGTTGTAAACGGTAACCTTGAGGTTGCGTGCGGTGCTTAGAGCGATAGCGCCGTTGGTTGCCACTGCGTCCCAGTCGCGGTCGGCGGTGAACTCCATCACGGGAGCCGAAGACTTGGCGTTGGGGTTGTTGGTGATGGCTATATCATCGATATTGCCGCGTGCACCGCTGCTCTGAACGAAGCGGAAACGCACGTTGCCTGCGATGTTCACGGTCTCGCTGAACTGGGTGAGGGTAGCGCTGGTGAGTGTGTAGTCCTTAACCTTGGTCCAGTTCTTTCCCTGGTCGGTTGAATACTCGAGCGAGAAGGTGATTGAAGCATCAGAACTCCACTTGCAAGCGTAGAACGAAACGTGGGATGCACCTGTAGCAATGTCCTCGGCCATCTCGATGGCACTTGTCGAACTCTTGCCGAAGCGTGCGCTCTGTGAGCCGCGCTTCTGTGTATCGGTGTATATACCAATGTCGGTGACGTTCCATTTGAATGTCTGACCTTGGAGTTGCTTGGTCCAGTATCCGCCAGTGTCAAGTCCTTCCCAACCCTCGGTGTAGGTTGTAGAAGCAATGGGGTCGACGGGAACATTGCCCAAGAGGATGTTGACGATGTAGTTGATGTCGGCTACATCAACGTCACCGTCGCCGTTGGTATCATCGCGGCCGTCATAGATGCGGTTGCCTGTCATCATCACGTTTACCACGCAGTTGATGTCTGATACATCCACTTCGCCGTCACCGTTAACGTCGCCCTTAACAGTGCTGCCGCCGCTTGAAGATCCTGTAACCTCGGCGGTGACTTCCTGCATATCGCCGCTGTAACTTGCCGACGAAGCCTTGAGTGTGCCGTAGTATGTGCCCACTGAACTTACATCGTTAAGGCGCACGAAGAATGTCTCGCCGTCGCTGTCGATAGTGAGCGACTTGCTCCAGTTGGTTCGGTCAAGAGAGATGTCAAATTTGTCGCCGGTAACGGTGAGGGTGATGTCCTCGTTAACGTTCTCGGTGTAGACGCGTGCCTCAATCACGGGCAGAGATGCCTGGTTGCGCTCGGCGGTCATTGTGAAACTGCCGTCGGTGAGGATGTCGATGATGTGCTCTACATCGAGTGTTGTAACCTCCACGGTGTTGCTCTCGAGGATGCTGCTCTTAACCTTGTAGTAATAAGTGGTGAGGGGCGAGAGACCGCTTACATAGTACTGGCCCTTGCTTGCGGCAACTGTCTTGGGATAACCGCTGAGCAGTGTCTTGCCGTCGCTGCCATAGACATACACGCTGTAGTTGGTCTCTTCGTTCTGGTTGGTCCATTTGGCAACGAACGAACTCTCGGTGATGTTGCTCACGCTTGCGGGAATGCCGTTGAGCACCTTGACCGTGATGGGAACCTGCACGGAGTTGGTCTCGCTGCTCTCTACTGTAAGAGTGCCGGTGTAGGTGCCTGCGGTTGAGGGTGCTACGTAGTAGATGGTAACGGTCTTGCCGTTCATCGCGTCGGTGTAAGAGACAGTCGAAGCCGATGTCGTGAAGCCCGAACCGCTAATAGATATCTCAAGGTCCTCGCTCAGGTTAGTACCTTTTACGGTGATTGTCTGTGATGTGGTAGAGCCTGCAGCCACCACGCCGAAGTCGATGGTGTTGTTGCTCGTGGGCGATGTAATGACGGGATCGGCAGTCGCATTGAGATACCACGCCTGTCCCTGCTTGTTGCCCCAGATGTACTCGGCGAGTTCGGGGTGGTCGATGAAGGGATTGCGGTTGTTCTGCTTGAGCGAGCCCCCGCCGCCGTTATATACAGCCTGGTTGCGGGTTATCTCCTTTTCGCTCACGGGGTCCAATCGGTTCCATTCCAGGAGCATATTGATTGCCCAGGTGGTAAATGCGGGGTAACTGTTCTTTGCCAGCATGTCGCTGCTCCAGTTGGCAATCTTGCTGTTATATGCTGCTGCCATGTAGAAGTAGGTGCGAGCAAAGTCGCCCTTGTACATGTCGTCGGGTTCAAATACAGTGCCGCTGTAGCCGCTGTAGGTAGACTTGCCGAGTTTGCCCAGGGGTTTGCCCTTGCTGGTCGACGAGAGGTAGGTACCGTTGGCGCACACGCCGAAGGGGTAGTTGGAGCGCTGTCCGTTTACCTTGCCGTCGGTGGGGTAGATGTGGAACGCGTCGCTCACCATGGGCGAGGCGTCGTTGAACCAACTCTTGGGGAACGAGTGCTCACGGTTGTAGCAATCACCCACGCTCGAGTAGGAGCCGCACTGGTTGGTGCCGGGTTTGAACTTGGCGGTTGAATACATGTCCATAATGTATCCGTCGGAGCCCACGTCGGTATATTTATAGAGGGTCCACAGTCCGTCGTACGAGATGGTGGTGTGGCTTCCCACGATTCCTTCAAGAGCCTTGAGCAGTGCCTGTCCGGTCTTGCCTTCGGCAGCGCTGTAGTAGCCGGTAGGCTCGGCAGCGTTGCCGCTGAAAGCGACAAGCATCACTGCTATCGCTGTCATGTTGTAGAATAAATGCTTAATGTTCATGTTTTTTAGGTTTATCTGTAGTCTTTTAGTCTTTCGGTTGATTATTTCTTGGCGTGAGGCGCTTTCTTGGCTTCGGCCTTCTTTTCCTCGTTCTTCACCTTGCCGGCGAGCATACCGCATGCTGCCGAGATGTCCTCGCCACGGCTGCGGCGAATGGTGCAGGTGATGCCCTTTCCGTTAAGATAGTCGCGGAAGTGGGCCATGCGCTCGTCGCTGCTGGTACGCAGTTTGGGAGTGTCGGGAATCATGTGGTAGCGGATGAGGTTTACGCGCACGTGCTCGTCGGGCAGTATCTCGCGAAGTGCCTCGGCGTGAGAGATATCGTCGTTAAACCAGTTCCACATAATGTACTCCACCGAGAGGCGGCGCTGATGGGCGAAGTCGTAGTGCGACAGCATCTCCATCACGTCCTTAATCTGGTAAATCTTCTCAAGCGGCATGAGTGACTGACGCTCCTCGTGAACGGCGTTGTGAACACTCACTGCGATGTGTACGCTTGTCTTCTCGACCAGAGTCTTGAGTTCGGGTTTCTTGCCTACGGTCGATACGGTGATGCGCTTGGGACTCCATGCCAAACCCCACGATTCGGTAAGGATTTCGATAACCTTCATCACCTCGTCAAGGTTATCGAGGGGCTCGCCCATACCCATGAATACCACGTTGGTGAGCGACTCGCTGTCGGGCACGCTGAGCACCTGGTTGATGATTTCGTTGGCTGTGAGATTGCCGTGGAAACCCTGGCGGCCGGTCATGCAGAAGTAGCAGTTCATGCGGCAACCCTTCTGTGACGAGATGCACAGGGTGGCGCGGTCTTCGTCGGGGATGTAGACGCTCTCAACGGCCTTGCCGTCGCCCACGTCGAAGAGGTACTTAACGGTGCCGTCCTCGCTGCGATGAGCCTCGGCGGGTGCCTTGAGGCCTACTACATACTCGGCTGCGAGCAGTTCGCGGTTGCTCTTAGAGATATTGAGCATCTCGTCGAAGGTAGAGACGCGTTTGCCATAAATCCACTGTGCCAACTGGGTAGCGGTAAACTTGGGCATTCCCAACTTAGCGGTTACCTCGCGCAACTCATATAAAGTCATGCCGGCGAGTGGTTTACGTTGATTTCTTTTCAGTTCCATAATATCTTGTTTTCTTTAGTTTCTATATAAAAATCGCTATTAATGCAATTTAACTTACAAAGATAATTATTTTTGCCGAAAGACGAAAGGCGAAAGGGGAAAAACTT
>DCGA01000062.1:0-7699 GCA_002314465.1 bacterium UBA1790
GTGTTCGTCCGATACCCGGTCGATAGCCTCACGCAGAATGGATTCCTCCACATGGCTGTCCATCTTCAGCATGAAGACATTACGGAAGGCGGTGGAATCGGGATGCATCAAGTAGCGTAGCAGAATGTCCTCGTGCTCAGTCGTGAGCGGAAGCACACGCTGTATAGTCTCGCCACGCTGGGCAAAACTGTCTTTAATCTCGTTATACTGCTCAGGCGTCCAAAGGCGTTCATAATCGACCTTGGCATCGGCAGCAACTTTACGCAACACCTTGAGTTGCATAATCATGGAACCCGTGACATGGATACCCGCGGCACGAAGCATCGAAGCCAGTTTGATGGCTCCGAGAGATGTGCCACCATATTCAAAGAAGTTGTCGTCAAGCGAGATATTCGCCCCCAATACAGTCTTTGCAGCCTCGACCACACGCATCTCCACTTCGTTGTAGATGACACTGAGTCGTTCATTGTCGTGAGAAGGCACTGCCAGTTCAGTGCGCACTACCTTACCGTTGGCATTACGAGGGAACTTCTCAAGACCCACCCAGAGGTCGGGTACCATATACTCAGCAAGATACTTGGAGATTTCCTTCTTCACATCTTCGACAGGCATGCCAGCCAATGCATCAATCGTCTCGGTCGACTGATAGAAGCAAACAAGGTGTTCAATGCCGTGAACCTTGCGAAGCACGACGGCAACCTCTATGCCCGGCAGTACACTGGAGATGCGTCGCTCTACCTCGCCGGTCTCGACACGGAAGCCGCGAATCTTCACCATGTTGTCGGTGCGTCCAAGGCAATACATCTTGCCCTCGGCATCCTGACGCACGCGGTCGCCAGTGTGGTAATAACGCACGCCGTCGATAAGTGTCCATTTCTGGGCAGTCTGTTCGGGCAGATGCAGATAGCCGATGGCCATGATGTCGGAAGTGTAAATGAGTTCGCCTACCTCGCCGCGTGGCACATCCTGCATGTTCTCATCGACCACGCGAGCCGCGACACCCTCACAAGGATGACCTATGGTGATTTCTCTCTCATCACCACGAATGACTGCCGAGCAAACCGGTGCGCCCTCGGTACTGCCATAGATATTGACCAGGCTTTGGCCGGCTACAGGATTGAAACTGCGCAGTTTCTCACCGCCTACCCAGATGGTTGTTCCAGTCGTGTCGAAAGTCTCCACCATAACCATTCCGAGCGCTGCGGTCATGAAAATGTGAGTAATGGCATTTCGCTTCAGGAATCCGTACAGCGCATCAGTATCCATACGTTCAACGGGATTGGCAAAGAAGAGTGTACCGCCGGCAGCAAGCGTCGGGAACAACATCATGTGGGTAGCAAGGAACGACAGTCCGCTTATAATACCCGTATGCGTCTGCGGAGACATGGGAGTACCCAGATGGTGTGTCATCCAGTTGACCGTTGCCATGAGCGACTTGTGAGAATGAGCCACACCCTTAGGGCGCCCTGTCGTACCACTGGTAAAAAGGATGATGGCCATGTCGGTGTCCAGTTCGGCACTTGCGCAATCCTCCTTGATCATCTTGACACGATCTTCGGGATAGGAATTGTCGATAGGAACAAACACTGCGCCAATCTTATGCAAAGCGACGGCATGCACCATGATATCCTTACCATAGGGCACGCACACGCCAACGGCCTGACCGGCAACCACGCCTTTGGCCACATAGTCAGAGGCCAGTTCTTCGGCCTTGGCATTCAGTTCGGCGTATGTTAGAGAACCCGTTTCATCAACGAGCGCCAGATGGTCGGGCTGCTCGCTGACAAATTGATGTATTTTATCAATAAACTTCATTTGCAAAACATTATAACCTCATTTATTATCAATCAAACAAATTGAGGCTTGCGAGTGTATTAAGGAAACGACGAACATAATTCTCGGTAGTAGTGGGCCAACAGAAGCCGAGACGGTAAAGAATCTGAACAGTGTAGTCCACGTTGATCTCGTCAAAGTCTCGGCCGCGCACGGTTTTCTGAGTATTTCCCGTAGCGTAGACCATGAACGGACGCATCTTGTCGACCTTAGCAGTATCACTGAGAGCCTGCTGGATTGCCGACTGGAATACCTCGTCTTCGACCATCTCAATGGGATGAGCCACCTCGGCCAACTGCATCACCACATCGCCCAAGTGCGGACGGTGATGGTTGCTCGGCATGAAGCATACACACTCGCGAGGTGTGATGGCAAGCGACAGAATAGCCCTTGCAACCTTGTCAATCGGAGAGAACTCGATATGGCTGCCCATCTGAGAGTAAGGAATCATACCCAACGCATCATAAGCAGCCAGAGAAGCCATGAAATTGTTTGACTTGAAGTTGACCTGGAACTCACCGTCCTTATCGCGCGGTGCAAGATTGCCCACACGCATCACCTTGGCATTCAATCCGTTCTCGAGAACAGCCTCATAGATGTAGCGTTCGGCAAGGAACTTCGATTGGATATACTGATTGTACTCGGTCTGCTGTCCTATATACAGCATCTGCTCGTTGAACAAGACATCCCTCGGCGGGAAATTATCGAGCGTTCCACCCGCAACACTGCCTGTAGACACATGCACCAGACGGGCTTTACTCTTCAGACACCATGCGATGAGGTTGCGAACCGAGCCAACATTAATCTGCTCAATCTCGTTGCCCTTAGAGAAATGCTTGACGCAAGCGGCACAGTTGATGCAAGTGAAACCAGACAATTCACCACCTACCGCTTCATCTATTTTATCGATGTCCTTGGGGTTGGTTGCATCGCCTTCAACAACGAAGATGCGTGAGCCAAAGAGGTTGCTGTAACTCTGCTCAAAATAATAGTAGAGCAGATTCTTGAGTCGCTTCTCGGCAGTAATACTGCCCTTGCCACGCACGAAACAATATATCTTACCCGTGTAGTTGTCGATGAGGTCTTTGAGGACATGGATACCGAGATATCCGGTTGCACCCGTTAGCAATACATCGCCCAAAGGCTGCATTTCGCCATTCTTGAATGCCTCCATGGTGTTGCCACGCAGCAACTGGTTGATGGCACGATAGTCATAACCGTCGGGAGCAACCTCGGTAGTGCCGGGGCCATAGGCCGAAGCGCCATCTTCGGCAGGAGCGCCGGGCTCATTAGTTTCAACATTTTCTGTTGCTGGCATATCGGCATCGGCATTAAGATGCTCGGCCATGCTTTGAGGCGTTGTGTAAGTGAACACATCATTATAGACTATGGTATAGCCGCATTTTTCGGCGGCAATGACCACCTTGAGCGCGATGATGCTTGAACCACCCATCTCGAAGAAATCGCTGGCAGCACTGAACTGCTCCACACCGAGTACCTCACCGAAGATGGCACAGAAGTCTTCCTCTACCTTATTCTTAGGTGCAACGTAGGCGGCTGCAGCCAGATGTGGCTTGGGAAGCGCTTTCTTGTCCACCTTCTGATTGACAGTAAGCGGGATACGGTCTATCTGCATGATGATGGCAGGTACCATATAAGGAGGCTTCTGGCTCTTTACGAAATTCATGACTTCCTCGGTGTTGATTGTTTTCTCACCCGACACCACAAAGGCAGCCAGATACTTACCGCCGCCATCGTAGTCATAAGCCTGGACGGTAACATCCTCAACTCCCGGGAACGGACGGATTGCAGCCTCGACCTCTTTGAGTTCGATGCGGAAACCGCGAATCTTGACCATACCATCCTTGCGGCCGACAAACTCGACATCACCATTCTCGCGGTAACGGACGACGTCGCCGGTGTGGTACATGCGCATTCCCTTGTAGTCGACAAATACCTCGGCAGTTTTTTCGGGAAGACCAAGGTAGCCACGGGCCGGTTGGTCGCCGGCTACGCAGTATTCGCCGCATGCGCCCGGTGGCAATCGGTGGCCTGCCTTGTCAAGGACGTAGCCCTGTATGGTCGGGAACGGACGGCCAAGAGGGATGTTAGGTTCCCAGTGCTTGATCGGGAAGAGGCTAACACCACATGTATTCTCAGTCGGGCCATATCCGTTGATAATCTGATAAGACAAACCCTCGGGATTTACAGCAGGGAGTTTCTCACCACCCATACCGAGGCAATGCAGATATTTCATATCAGGATAGTTCTGCAAGAACTGTACACCCACCTGTGTAGTCATGAAAATCTGTGAAACCTTTTCGCTGTCAAGGTATTCTGCAAGCAGTTTCAACTCAAGACGCAGATTCTCGGGTATCACTACGAGCGTGCCGCCATTGAGCAACGTACAGAATGTATCGCTCATGCACACATCGAAACCGAATGATGCATAAGCCGCTACAACACGGTCCTCGGTATAGAAATCGGCTTTAGCGATGCCGTGGGCATAGCTCACAAGGCTGTGGTGCTCTATCTGCACGCCCTTGGGCTTGCCTGTCGAACCCGAGGTGTAAAGCATGAGCAGCAAGTCCTGTGGTTTGGGCGAAACCTCAATAGGAACAGCAGGTGTATCGAGTACCTCGGCAAGGTCACTGGTAAGAATCACGTCACCCTTGTATTCATTGACAAGGCCTATGAACTCGGGCTGGCCGATGAGCAGACACGCCTGGGCATCCTGCACCATATAGTTGAGACGGTCAGAAGGATATGACGGATCGAGAGGTTCATAAGCGCAACCAGTCTTAAGGACAGCCAGCGGCAGGAGGAACACCCACTCGTTGCGGTCGATGATGATGCTCACCACCTCCTCGCTCAGTTCATTCTTGCCCGTGATAGCAGTCAACCTATTATAAAGGTATGCAGCCAGACGGTCGGAAGCCTCATCCAACTCACGGTAAGTGTAACGCTTGTCGGCATAGACTGCAGCCGTCTTGTCGGGATGGCGTTCAACCTGCTTGCGGAATAGCGAAACAACCGAATCGGAATGGTCGTAGTCGGTGAACAGAGGGGTATTGAAAGTGTCGAGCAATGCCCAGTCTTTCTCAGTAGTAAGCGAAATGTCGTTGAGCGCTTGCTTAGCAACTAATCCCGCTGCCACATTAGCAATACTCTTGGCAAAGTGCTGAGCCATGGTCTCGGTATAAAGGCTTGAATCGTAGTCAACATCCAAACGAACCTCACCATCCATAGAACCGTTAACGTAGACGGCCATAGGAATCTTTGCAATGTCAAGTTCAAGTGTCTGCACGCCGACCTCGCCCTCGCCGATACTGAGCGAATCCAAAACGCCCAATTGGCATGTGTAGCTGATTTGGGGTGTGAATCCATACTTGCTTGCAACGCGGGCAAAGGGGTATGTCTCGTGTTCAATGGCGTGTTCAAATACCGATGAAGCGTGCTCGAGCAATGTGGATGTACTGTCGCCTGTGCCCACATGCAAAGCCAACGGCAAGGTGTTGACAAACATACCCACAGTGTCGCTTACCTTAAGGTTGCTGCGACCGTTGGAGATGGTTATCAGTGTCACATCTTCCTCGCAAAGGTAGCGGCTCACGGTAAGTGCCGATGCTGCCAGGAAGAAGGCGGCAGGTGTAATGCCGTGCTTGCGACACATTTCTTCAATACCATTTACCTGCACCGGAACACTCACGGTACGCTGATGGTGAGCGAGGTTGTCCTCGAAGATATCGGGCAACAGTCGTGACACTTCCTCTACTCCACCTATTGTCTGGTCAAAGTATTCGTCGGCAGTCTCATCCAGCACTTGGTCGTGCACAAAGTGATAATAGTCGTATCCTTCTTTCTCAATCACCTCACCATCAAGCGATTGACAAATCTGATGGTTGAGCAGGTTAATCGAAGCTCCGTCGCCGATGAGGTGGTGGACGTCGAATAACAAGTTAAGAGAATTGGCAGTTTCTACTATCTCAAAGCGGAAGAGAGGACCCTTGGCAAGGTCAAATGGCCTTACGAAGTCCTTTTTGTATTGTTCGAGCTCCTCGGCAGTCATTGTGCTGACAGGAATGTCGAGAACGAAGCCATCGAGTGGTTGCTGCACAACCTCACCCTTGTCGTTGGTCACAAAGTGACACTTCATGTAAGGATGAGCCTCGACGACCTTAATTACAGCCTCCTTCAGTCTGTCCACGGTAGTAGCCGACGGGAACTGCAGCATGCCAGGTATATTATACTGTACACCACCAGCATTGGCCATACACTCGGTATAGACACCCTGCTGGGTGAAAGAGAGAGGAGCCTCGTTACATTTACCGTCGGATGATGAAACATTTACAGTTTCCTCGGCTTGCACCTTGGTTGACACCGCGTCGGTCACCACCAGTTTCTGGAGGATTTCGTTCTCGATCGACTGCAATGTACCCGTTTTGGCAAGGGTTTTGGCATTTACTTGCACACCGAACCTCTTATTGATGAGAATTGCAAGCTTGATGCTTGTGATGGATGTGAGGCCTACATAACCCAGCACGTCTGTGATGCCGAAATCTTCGGTATTGATAACACTTGCAATGATAGCCTTGAGTTCCACCTCAAGCGCATTGAGCGGAGCGGTTACAAGTTGTTCGCTGCCAACCGCCGCCTGTTTCGCCTCGGGTTTAGGCAGCGCTTTCTTATCGACTTTCTGGTTTACATTGAGCGGAATCTCGTCAATCACCATCGTAATTGCGGGCACCATGTAAGGCGGTTTCTGGTCGAGGATGAAGTTGTTGAGTTCCCCGATATAACTGTCGTTATCGCCATTGTTTTCACTCCTTACAATATATGCAGCAATGAACTTGCCGCCATTAGGGTCATCAAATGCCTGGACGGTAACATCGGCGATGCCTGAAAAGTCGCGTATCACGGCCTCGACTTCCTTCAGTTCGATACGGAAACCGCGTATCTTCACCTGGCCGTCCTTGCGCCCTACGAACTCGATGTTGCCATCCTCGCGGTAACGAACGATGTCGCCACTGTGATAAGCGCGCGCTCCCTCAGAGCCAACTATAAGCTTCCCGTTTTCAACTTTTACCTTGAAGAAACTCTCGGCTGTCTTGTCGGGACGGTTGAGATAACCGCGACCCACCTGAGCACCCGCGATGATAAGTTCGCCGGCAGCACCTACGGGCAGACGGTGCATGTTCTTGTCCACGACATAGCAGTTGAGGCTGTCGACAGGTTTGCCAATGGGAATGTTCTTCTCGTTCTTGAGCACCGGCAGAGTAGTTGAGAAGATGGTGCACTCGGTAGGACCATACCCGTTGTGGAATGTATAGCCGTCGGCGGGATCCACGCTCACGAGTTTCTCTCCACCCACACTAAGGTGATGTAGCGAGTGGTTCTCGGTATTGAGAAGGAACTGCACACCCACCTGTGTGGTAATGAAACTGTGGGTTATATTATTTGCCTCGAAGTAGTCATTGAGGGCAATAAGGTCAAGACGAATCTCCTCGGGGACAATGTGAACCGTAGCACCTGTAGTAAGTGCAGGATACATATCCATCATACATGCATCAAAGCCGAAGGATGCGTATGCAGCCACGTTGTGTTCGGGTTTGAGGTCATAATAACGGCGATACCATGAGATGAACGCAAGGAGGTTCTTATGCTCAAGCATTACACCCTTGGGGACGCCGGTGCTTCCGCTTGTGTACAACAAAATGAAAAGGGAAGCCTCACCCCAGCCTTCTCTTTCGGGGATAGAGTCGGTTACCACAGGAAGCGCATCTTCTTCAAGTTCGCTTGTGAGAATCACCGGACCTTCATACTCGCTGATGATACCGCGCAGTTCGGGGTCGGCTATCAGCACTAC
>DCGA01000062.1:7715-10422 GCA_002314465.1 bacterium UBA1790
CGGCATCCTTCACCATGAAGTTCAGTCGGTCCTGCGGATATGACGGGTCGAGAGGCTGATAAGCACATCCGGCCTTCATGGCTGCCAAAGGCAAGATAAACATATACTCGTTGCGAGGAATGAGAATGCTTACCACGGGCTCTCCGTTGAACTTGGAATCCTTATACTTTGAGTAAATTACTCCTGCAATCTTATCGGTCAGTTCGTCAAGTTCACGATATGTGTACTTCTTGTCCTTGAAGACGGCGGCTATATTATCGGGATACTGCTTTGCAGCCTTCTGGAAAGCCGAGAGGACAGTTCCATCCTCTATCTCAGCCACCTGATGGTTGAAGCCGTCAAGTTGCGCCAACTGTTCGGCACTGCACACCTCGATGTCGGAAATATTCTCCTTCACGCACATCTCGGCCAAGATATGCTCGTATGATGCCCAGAATCCGCGTATAAACTCCTCGCTATACCTGTTGTTCTGATATTCGCTCCATGCGTAGTAATCGCCACCCTCTACCATAATCATGTTGAGGAACTTGATACCGGGAGTATTTGTAATGAGGTCTTCAGACTTCTGTTTCTTGCCGTCAAGAACAATGTCCAGATTGTGGAGTGTTCCCTGATAAGCAAAGTTGATGTCAGACTTCAACCCCAGTTCGGTTGCAGCATCACCATAAGAATAAACTGTATGCTGACGCGATGCCTTGATTTGCGCAGATGTCTGGCGAAGCAGTTCCGCTACAGTGGGAGTGTTGGCAAGATTGTGATAGACGGGCAGCGTCTTGACCATCATGCAGAACGAGCGGCGTGTAGTCTTGTCGTTTCTTCCATGGAAAGCGGTGTTGTACAAAACCTCGTCATCGGCAGTGTATTTAGAGAGCGTGAGACCAAAAGCGGCTGTAAACAGCATGCTCTCGCGCACACCTGCCTTCTCGCACACGGCGTCTATGGCGTGGCGATCAACGTTCAACCTTATATACTGGCGGGAATAGTGTACCTCGTCAACTCCATACACATCGGCCAAAGGCATACTGTCTACCTCGGTGGCACCGCCAAATTCCTGGGCGTACCATGCCTTGGCATCGGTATAAGCCTGAGAGTCACGCGCGGCATCTTCGGCTTCTGCTATTTGGAAGCCATTAACGGGTTCTTGCTCAACGGGCTGCCCTGCGTATGCCTTCTCAAGGTCCTCAGAAAATACTGCCCACGACATTCCGTCAAACACGATATGGTGGAAGTCGGCATAAAGATAATTGCCCTTCATAGTCTTGTAAATTTCAAGACGGAAAAGTTGGTCACGGAGAAGGTCGTAGTCCTCACCAAAGTGCTTACGAACATCCTCTATATCATTGACTTCGATTACGGTTGTATGGAAAACATCTGTCGAGTGGTCTTCAAACAGCACCTCACCATTGTCGTTTGCCACCAGTCGAGACTTAACGTAAGGGTGTGCTTCTATTACTTTGTCGAGTGCCCCTGCAAGGCGCTCAATATCAATATCCTCGTCCAGACAGGACAACACGGAGATGTTATAGTTTCCCTCTTCCTGGTTATTAATGCAGGTTACATAAATACCCATCTGACTTTGTGAAAGCGGATAAGTCATTTTCTTGATTTTTAGGCTTTGTAATACGATTGTTAGATAAGGAAAGTATACCTATTGGTTTTACAGGATTTCGATCATCTGGTCAAAACCTGTCATCTGGAATATCTGCTTGATATCCTCGCTCATGCCAACGATAGTCACCTTTCCGCCCTTGGCATTGGCATTCTTCTGGAGAAGAAGGATTGTACGCATGCCGGCGCTTGAGATGTATTCAAGTTCGGAGAAGTCAACAGTGATCTTCTTGCCGGCATCTTCCATAACCTGCTGCATGTCGGTAGCAAACGATTGTGCTGCAAGTGTGTCCAACTCGCCCTTAAGGGCAATAGCGATTGTCTCAGCGTTGTTTTCTGTAATGGTAAATTTCATAATTTTATATTTTTAAGTGTTTGATTTGTCCAACCATTAATACATAATTAAGCAAAGATAAACATAATTCAATAAAATACAGAAACTTCACACACTTTTAATATAATATTTAACACTTTTCTACTAATTGTCATTTTCATGGTGCAAACGAAATGTTGAAAATTTGAAGCGATAGTGTGAATGACAGATTTTTTTCGTATATTTGCAGATTGAAAACACACTAATATAAACATCAAAAAACTATGGCAGTAATCGAGGTAAACATCGACTATATAAAAACGGTCAACTATGCGTTGCATCACAATGGCATAGCAGTATGCAAGTCGCTGGAGGTCAAGAACACTTCGGGCGATGAACTGCGCAATGTGCAAGTGCACTGTGAGGGTAAGTTCGTCAAGCCTTACTCAAGTGCAGTGGTCCCCGTCATCAAGCCCGGAGTTGCGATGCGTTTGCCCGATTTTACCATTGCTCCCGATGCCGAGGAACTCGTTTCACTCACCGAGCGCGTAATCACCGATTTCACAGTCAAAGTCACTGCCGGTGATGAAACCGTGCATGAGCAGCAATACGACATCGAACTGATGGCCTACGACCAGTGGATGGGACTTACCGAACACCCCCAAACCATCGCTTCGTTTATCACCCCCAACCACCCGGCAGTGAGCGCTATCCTTCTGAAGGCATCGGAAATACTCTTACAGGTAAACGGCTCAACAACCTTCACCGCTTACCAAACCGGGAACT
>DCGA01000123.1 GCA_002314465.1 bacterium UBA1790
GCCGCCGAAGTTCTCGAGAAGGTCGCGGCAAGACTTGATTGCCGCATACACGTCGAAGCCACGCACCGAGCGTGACGAACCGGTTGCATAGCCGTTGCTGAAGGTGAGCACAACCGAAGGCTTGAAATACAGCTCGGCAAGGCGAGAAGCCACGATGCCGATGATACCCTTGTGCCAGTTACGGTCGTAGATGACGATGGGTTTCTTACCGTCGAGTTTCTGGATGTGTCGCTCAATGATTTCGTTGGCTTCGATGGTAATCTGGTGGTCCAGTTCCTTGCGGTCGCGGTTGTACTTATCGATGCGCTTGCTAATCTCGTAGGCCTGCGATGAATCGCGTGTCACGAGCAGCTCGACCGATTCCTGTCCGCTCTCCATACGGCCCGAAGCATTGATGCGGGGACCTATCTTGAAGATGATGTCGCTGATGGTGAGTTCCTTGTTGTTGAGGCCACACAGACGGATGATGCTGCGCAGACCAACGTTAGGATTGTTGTTGAGGCGACGCAGGCCATAATAAGCCATGACGCGGTTCTCGCCGATGAGAGGCACGATGTCGGCAGCAATACTCACAGCTACGAGGTCGAGCATACTCTCGAGGTCGTACATGTTGCTGATGCCATTGCTCTTGGCAAAACCCTGCATGAACTTGTAGCCCACTCCACATCCCGAGAGGCCCTTGAACGGATAGTTGCAGTCGACCTGCTTGGGATTGAGAATCGCCGCAGCAGGAGGCAACACATCGTCGGGGACGTGATGGTCGCACACGATGAATTCGATACCCTTCTCGCGTGCATAGGTAATCTCTTCGATAGCCTTGATGCCGCAGTCGAGCACGATTATCAAACTTATCCCCTTGCTTTCGGCATAGTCGATGCACTGCTTAGAGATACCATACCCCTCGTCGTCGCGAGTGGGGATGTAATACTCCAAGTTAGACTTAGAGTAGAAATTCTGAAGATACTTGTAGACCAGAGCCACAGCCGTAGTGCCGTCGACATCGTAGTCGCCAAATATCATGATTTTTTCCTTAGCCCCTAACGCCCTGTTGAGACGGTTCACGGCCTTGTCCATATCCTTCATGAGGAATGGATCGTGCAACTCCTGCGAGAGCTGCGGTCTGAAGAAGGCGTGTGCCTCGTCAGTGTTTGTCACGCCACGTTGTGCCAACAGGTGAGCAACAACGGGACTGAGGTTCATTGAAGCTGATAACTCATCCTTGATCTCTTTCTGCNNCATATCCTTCATGAGGAATGGATCGAGCATTTGGCTTAGCGAGGGAGAAAAGAACGCCTTTACGTCTTCGGGCGTCTTTATACCTCGCATCACCAAAAGGCGTGCAATAGCCGGGCAATTGGGAAACTGTTGTTCCAACTGCTTGACTATCTGTTGTTCTTGGGATGTCAGTGGTAAGTAATTCCATTTACTTATCATTTATGTTGTTCTTTTTATGTGCTAAGGAAACCACCCGCTCTCTTGCGGCGTGGGTATATGTAGGAATATAGCAAAAGGGTGCCGCCCGTGGCGACACTACTGTAGTATATATACACCTTGTCATGGATGATTCCAGAGCATTGGCAGGAACCCCCAAATGGTGCTAACCTATAGGTCGACAAATAGTTAATGGCGTCGACAGGTTTCAAAGATCGAGAATGCCGGGCGCACATGCCGGGCAATATTGCTATAATTCCTTACAAAGTTACTTAAAAAGGGGTGTTTTTCAAAGTGGATTTTGTCATATTTTAGCAACAGTAACCTTTTTTTGCATTTTTTATACTTAGGTATGCTGGCCATGCGGCAGAACGCCGATTATGCAGATTATTTTACTGAAAATAAAACAAAGAAAAACGGGCTCCCTGCATGGGGAGCCCGCTGTATTGAGTGAGAGTTGCCCGGGCCACGCGGGGCGGGCAAATTCCTAATGAGACTATCAAGCCTTGTCGAGATGGATATCCATCTGCGGGAAGGGGAAGTGGATGTCGTTCTTGGGCAGTTCGTTGTACATTGCCTCATAAACGTTGAAATAAACATCCCAGTAGTTCTCGCTCAGGCACCAGCCGCGCACGATGAGAGATACCGCGCTGTCGTCGAGACCACCAACGGTAACAGTGGGAACACATTCCTCGTTCTTAACTGTGAGGGGCTCTGCATCGAGCACGCCGAGGATAACCTCGCGGGCCTTAGCAACGCTGTCGCCATAAGAGATGCCCACGTTCCAGTCTACACGGCGATACTTCTCGCTTGAGTAGTTGGTGATGGTGTCGGTAGAAAGGCCGCCGTTGGGGATGCTGATGCGCTCGTTGCTGGGAGTAAGGATTACGGTGTTGAAGATCTGGATTTCCTTCACGGTACCGCTATTGCCGCCTGCCACGATGAAGTCGCCCACCTTGAAGGGCTTGAGGAGCAGGATGAGAACGCCGCCTGCAAAGTTCTGAAGTGTGCCGCTCAAGGCGAGGCCAATGGCAACACCGGCCGATGCAAAGATGGCTATGAACGAACTTGTCTCAATGCCGAGGATTGCAACCACGGTGATGATGAGCAGGAAGAGCAGCGTGAAGCGGAGCAGGCTGAGGAGGAATGTGGTGAGAGAAGGTTCAACCTTCTTGCGTTCCATGACTGCACGCAACATCTTGTGGAGCTTGTTGACGATGAACTTACCCACGAAGAAAACTGCGATAGCAGCGAGCAGACGGAAACCGAATGCCATGACTGCACTTGACATGCTTGTGAAAACGCCACCCCAGTCAATACCGCTCACGGTGTCGGCAATGTTAGAAACCGAAAGTTTCTCGGGATTAGCAGCTAAAGAATCGACGGCAGAGCCAACTGCGCCAGTAACGTCTTGGATACCATTCACTGTTGCCGAATCGGCCTCAGCGGGATTAATCTGTAAGAGAATGTTTAATAAATTCATATACGTTTAAAATGGTTATTTATTTCGGAGCGCAAAGTTAGCAATAAAAATGCTAACAATGAAACAAAATGTACAAACGATGGGAAAAAGCAGACCAACGCCCCACCCCGCCTACGCGTCAAAGCGAATCGTGAGAGGGCTCAACATGGATATAGATTTGCGACTCGATGCCGAATCGATCGCGCAGCCGCTGCTCAGCGGCAATGGTCATCTCATGGGCCACGAGCACCGTGATGTGGGGGTCGACCACGATGTGTGCGTCGATAATAACGCTACGGCCGTTGCGGCGGGTTTTAAGTTCGTGCACGTCGTCAATACCGTCAACAGCATTGATGATGTCCCTTATCTCGTCGCATTCGCTCTGCGGAAGCGATGCCTCCATGAGTTCGTTCACAGCCCCGAGAGCCATCTTAATGGCAACCATAAAGATGAAGAAACTGATGATGCAACCCGCCAGCGGGTCGAGGATTACCCAGTTATGGCCCAGGAAAATCGCACCGGCGATACCCACAAGCGAACCGATAGACGATATGGCATCGGTGCGGTGATGCCATGCGTTGGCAATCACAGCCTGG
Organism: bacterium UBA1790; assembly: GCA_002314465.1. Taxonomy (GTDB): domain Bacteria; phylum Bacteroidota; class Bacteroidia; order Bacteroidales; family Muribaculaceae; genus Sodaliphilus. Next base: position 3,490 of record DCGA01000123.1, read on the forward strand.
CTGTTGACATCACGCCCCACACGGGCGGTCACCTGATAGAGAACCTCCTTGACAAGGATTGACACAGCGGCCATGTAAAGCGTAATCATGCCCGGCGCCTCGAGAGTGTCGCCGTGCAAGTGTCCATAAATAGCCGTGGCACCGTCGTAGAGCAACTTAATGCCCACAACGAGCAGCATGGCACTCACAATGAGCGTTGCGAGGGTTTCGTATTTGCCGTGTCCGTATCCATGGTCGCTATCGCTCTCCTTTGCCGAAATCTTGACAAAGACCATAACGATGAAGTCGCTTATGAGGTCGGTGAGCGAATGAACACCGTCGGCCACCATCGCGGCACTATGCCCCACCAGACCGGCAGCCACCTTCACGATAGTGAGCAGGCAGTTGGCAGCCGCACCGGCAAGGGTAATTCGCATTATTTTGAGTTCTCGGGTCATAACAAGCAACAAATTTACACAAAATATGTGAAAGGAGGCTCATAAAAGGAAAAAATATGCTACATTTGCACATAGAAAGACCTCACAAGAAATGAAAAGAACATCTAAACTCATCATAGCGATGCTGCTCACCGCCGTGGCAGCACAAGCCCAGGTCATCACCCATATGGCAAAGGAGAACACCAAGGTTGAACGCGGCGAGAAACCCGGTAGCGACGATGACCGCCTCTCGCGCCAGGAAATGGACGTGCAACTCGACTCTACAGCAATGTACTACCAGCTCGTAGACTCGGCTCAAGTGCGCATACAGGCGCAAGACTGGGCGGGAGCCGAGAACTACATTCGCCGTGCCATAGCCACCGAGCCGCACAACAACACCAACTCATTGCTGCTCACCAACCTGGGCACACTGCAACGCTTCCAAGGCAAGCTTGACGACGCCATTAAGAACTACACCCTCGCGCTCGACATGACTCCCAACGCAGTGATACTGCTGCTCAACCGTGCCGCAGTGTATATGCAGACGGGGAACATGGATGCCGCAAAGAAGGACTTTGAGAAAGCGCGCGAACTCGACGAGAAAGAGGAAGAGTCACGCTACAGCTTGGGTATGCTGGCAATGGACCAAGGCGACTACGACAAAGCCGAGGCCTACTTCAACGAGATACGCAAGGTAAACCCAAAGAGCGAGTATGCCAACGAAGGCCTGGGCATGATGTTCAAGGAGAAAGGCGACTATGCCAAGGGCGTGGTTTACCTGAGCGAAGCCATCAAGCAGAACGAATACAACGTCACCCTACTGGGCAACCGTGCCGACTGTTACCTCGTGCTCAAGCAGTTGAACAATGCATCGAACGACATACAGACAGCACTGAAGCAAGCGCCCGACGACGGTTCCCTGTACCTGCTGCGCGCCAAGCTCAACAAGATGCGTTTCAACTACGACGACATGCACCGCGACATAGACCTTGCCATAAAGTACGGCGTGGACGAGGAGACTGCAAAGCAAATCGCAAAATAACACAACCATCAACATAGCAAACCGCAAAGGTTAATTAGCACTGTATGATTAAACATCTAGACTTCAATACACCCGCGAAGGGCATCACCGCATTCACCACCGAGCGCGGCGAAGTGAACGCCCGTAACAAATACTCGGCATTCAACGTGTGCAACTATACCGGCGACGATGCACTCCATGTGCTCGACTGCCGCATGATGCTGTGCATGGAACTGGGCATAGACATGGATAGCCTCATCATGCCACACCAGACCCACTCGGTACGCGTTGCAGTAATCGACGACGCCTACATGCGACTTGATATAGACAAGCAAGAGGCTGCCCTTGAAGGAGTTGACGCACTTGTTACGAAACTTGGTGACGTGTGCATAGGCGTGAATACAGCAGACTGCGTGCCCATTATCCTTGCCGACGACAAGGCTGGCGTGATTGCCGCAGTGCATGCCGGCTGGCGCGGAACGGTTGCCGGGATTGCGGAGGCCGCAGTAAAGGCGATGGTGAAACTCGGTGCCAAGGCACAAGACATCCAGGCAGTGATGGGTCCGTCGATATGCCAGGAGTGCTTTGAGGTGGGCGACGAGGTAGTGAAGGAGTTTGAGAAGGCAGGCTTTGACACCCAAGCCATAGTGAAGCGCAACGAAGCGAGCGGCAAGGCGCACATAGACCTGCGCAAGGCCAACGAAGCGGTACTTGCCAAGGCCGGGATTAAAAGCGTAAACACCCGTTGCGAATGCTCGAAGTGCAGTGGCAAACGCTATTTCAGCGCGCGCGCGTTGGGCGTTGATTCGGGCCGCACATTCACTGCCGTGATAAAGAAATAAAGCCGAAATAAGACAGTTGAGGCTGTTACACCGAAAATAGTACCGCAAATATTTTGAAAATCGGGAAATAATCTATAATTTTGTGTGATGTTTTCACTTATAGAACACATAGAGTATTTGATGATGAGCCACGACTGCGTGATAGTTCCCGGATGGGGAGCCCTCATTGCGCAGTATAGCGACTCGTTCTACAACGAAGAGGCCGGCATCATCAACAAGCCCCAGCGCAAGGTGGGGTTCAACTCGTCGGTGAACCACAATGACGGTTTGCTGGCGCAGTCTATCGTGCGTCGTGAAGGCATCACCTATGACGAGGCCGTGCGTTTCATCGCCGACAGCGTGACCACCTTCAAGCAGCAACTCAATGCCGGCAACGAAGTGTCACTGGGCCGCCTGGGATTCTTCCACAGCAACGAGGGCCTTGTAGACTTTATCCCCTTCTTCCACGAGAGCAGCAACGACGAGTACTTCGGTCTGCGCAGTGTCAACTTCAAGACGCTGGCACAGTTGCGCAAGGAGCAGGAAGAGGCCGAGCAACCTGTTGTGGAAACAGTGGTAGTGCGCACATCGTGGGCCAAACGCGCAATGCAGATTGCCGCATCAGTAATCGTGCTGCTGGCTCTGGTTCCCATCCTCACCACTCCTATCCTGCGCGAGAGCGACACTTTTGCGGGACTCAACCTTCCCGAAATCAAGAAGCCCACACGCCCCGTTTTCAACTGGGACAGCGCTAAGGTTGACCTCGCGGTAACACTGCCCGAGCAGGCGATTGAAGCCCAAAAGACAGTGAAGCCGATTGCCAAGAAGGATGATAAAGCAAACCTTGAGACTTCGCTTGCAAATACAAGTGGTTCAGGACGTTTCTATCTGATTATTTCTTCTCTCAGTACCGAGAAGCAAGTGAAGGAATACCTGGGTTCGCACCACGACCTCGGCGAACTGCAAGTACTCAAGCGCGGTAACAAATACCGCATTTATGTAGCACGCGACAACAGCGCCGACAAGCTTTATAAGATCAAGCGCGAGTTGCCCGAGCGCTATCACGACGCCTGGGTGTGCGACTAAAAGTCGGGCACACGTTGCGTCATGGGAAATAGATTGTGAAGAGTCGCCTGCAGCGATTCTTTTTTTTGTGCAAAGCCAACGAAATACACATTATATATATAAATAATACTACCCGGCAATAAACCTTTGGGGCAACTTGCAGTCAAATGGCTAAAAATACTAATATTTGTATCGCACAATGACACACTTTACCCAATTACGCGCGCTCGCCATCGTAACAGCAGCGATGGCCACAATCGCGCTGGTTGCTGGACAAGCGGCTTGCACACGCAAGAACGAAGGCAAGACCCCCGAGGAGATTTTCAACACATCGGCATCGGGAGTAGCAGTCGTAGTTAACAATGTATTCTACAAGGCGTCGTTGCCCAACGGCATCACGTTCTATTTCTCGGGAATCGAGAACGGCGAACTTAAGGACCTCACCACAACTATCGACAGCATAAAGATGAGTACGGTGTCGGGGACGGCGTTCTTTGTCGACGAAAACGGCACACTGCTCACCAACAGGCATGTAGTGTATCCCGAACCACCTCACGACCAAGTGGTTGCTTGCTCCAACAAGTCCATAGCACGCCTCATGATGTTCTACCAGAAACGCTCGACCGAACTTGAGCACGAGATGCTGCTCACACAGCAGAGCATTGAGAACAACGTGTACTGGGACTTTGACTTCTGGGGCAGGAATTTCATAAACGAATCGCCCGAAAACGACAGTCTGAGAGTGCAACTGCAAGCACTTACCACCGAAAAAGAACGCGTGAAAGAAGCACTGGAAAAACTCAGTTACATAAGTCCCAACGACATCTCGGTGCAAGTGAACTCGACCCTGAGCATCGCATTGCACAACCAGCGCGTGACAAGCGCCAACGACTTCATGTCGTGCAAGACAGTGATGATGTCGCCCGAGGACAACGTGGACCTTGCACTCATCAGGCTCAACAGCCAACAGACACCGCAGGAGTGCCACATCTTTAAGACACCGCAGGAAACCGACGAGTGGGACTCTCCCACCCTTGCCGAGCGCGAGAAACTGTCTATTACCCAACCTCTTGTAATGATAGGTTACAACCAGGGGCTCGTACTGGGCACAACCGAGCAGGGCATCCAGGCGCAACTCACAACCGGAACGATATCGCAAGAACCCGACAACAACCGCGTGATGTACTCGATTGTGGCGTTGCAAGGTTCCAGCGGCAGTCCTGTGCTCAACCAGTGGGGCGAACTCGTGGCCGTGAACTATGCCGGCGTAATGAACTCTCAGAGTTTCAACTTCGGCATCCCGCTGGTGCAGATTAACAAATACCTAAAGGACTGGGGTATAATCAAGCCAAAAAGAAAGATGATGAGTTAAAACGAAATGAGCGGCCATAAAGGTCGCTCATTTTAGTGATATATCAACCAAGATATAAGCGCTTGATAATTGCGTTGGCTTCGGGTGACAATGGCGGAAGCATCAGGAAGTTGATGTTGCTGCCCGTGAGGTGGAGAACAATGCCGTCGGGGCGAAACTGGATGGTACGCACTTTCTCCCACTTCACATAGTGGTCGTTCATCTTCTCGTGCTCGAAAACAAGTTTCAAGCCATTGCGGCCTATTTCCACAGACTTCTCCATTACCGACCATCGAGCCAGCGGAGAGAACGCATAGTGGAAGTAAACAAGGCTCATTATCATCATGAGTGCGGCAAGGCTTAGGATGAACGCGATGACGCACCACTTAACGTCGAGGGCGCACAGCGAAAGGCAACAGCCTGCCAGCAAAGCCATCCACCACCAGTGGCGGCCAAGCCACATGGCGAACACGCGACGCATATAGGTGCCGGCAGCGACCTTACACGGAGGTTCAAGGATGACGTTTTCCTGTTTCATGATGCAAAGATAATACTTTTTTGCCGAACTCACGCAGAACTACCCCTCACAATAGACCGGAATAGGAAAGAGCGAGAGCAATCCCCCCACTAAACATTAAACACTAAACCCTCAACATTAAACCCTGAACCCTCAACACAAAACAAGAGCCCCGGAGCAATGCTCCAGGGCCCTATATATTGCGATTGGAATCGTTTCAATTACTTAAGAGCTTCCTGTACCTTATCGTTGGGTACCATTCTCTCCTCGAAAACATAGGCACCAGTCTTGGCCGAACGGACCATCTTGATAACCTTGCTGAAATTACGACCTTCACCGGTCTGAAGGGTTGCAACTACTTTCTTTGCCATAATTCAGTCTATTTATTATTTAATTTCTTTGTGTACGGTTACTTTCTTGAGGTACGGATTGTACTTCTTGAGCTCTAAACGCTCTGTAGTGTTCTTGCGGTTCTTTGTAGTAATGTAACGAGACATTCCGGGAACACCGCTTGCCTTCTGTTCAGTGCATTCGAGGATGACTTGAACTCTATCGCCTTTAGCTTTCTTTGCCATAGTTGTTTACTTTTCGATTGTTTTAATTTCAGTTAAGTGACCCTCATTAGCAGCCTTCTTGAGAGCTGCGTCAAGACCCATGCGGTTGATGTTGCGGAGACCAGAAGCTGAAACAGTCAGCTTAATCCACTGACCAGCCTCGGGCCAATAGAACTTGCGGTTGAACACGTTAACGTTGAATTTACGTTTTGTTCTTCTCTTAGAGTGCGATACGTTGTTACCAGTGATCGCCTTCTTGCCTGTAATTTGACAAACTTTAGACATAACGTTGTTATCTTCAAATGTAGTTTTAAAATCTTGTATTAACTCAATTCCAAGACAGCTACTCGGCACTCCACTGTAGCACAATATTCCAGGGGTTAATCGTCTTGCCCGGGCGCAGTGGGGAGAAGCCACGGCAACCTTTACGGCTCGAGAATAACCTATGTTTAAATATCGTCCTACGCTTTATGCCCTTGCTTTTAGCATCATCACAAGAGACATCGAAGTTTCAACGATCAGGGGTCACAGAACAGGACTAACGGGAAAATACGTTGTGCCTGCCTTGAAATCGGATGCAAAATTAGTAAAAACTTTTCATTCCCACAAGTTTAGTGTGCTTTTTTGCGTGTTTTTTTTGCCGAAAAGCAAAATTATAGTACCTTTGCAGTAAAGAAAACCCTAACATTTATAGAATATGAAGAAATTTATCACACTTATTTGCGTAGCAATCATGGGCATAGGTTGTGCTAGTGCCCAGGCAGAGAAAGGCGACATGGCAATTGGCGCCAACATCGTTTATGGTAGCATGATAAAGAATGCCGGTTTTGGTGCACGCGTGCAGTACACACCCCTTGACCATATCCGCGCTGAATTTGGAGTAAACTACTTCTTCCAGAAGGATTATGTAAGCATGTGGGATGTAAACCTCAATGGTGAATACCTCATCGGCCTTTTAAACAACAAGCTTTACGTATATCCCATCGTTGGTTTGAGTTTCGCAAAGGCAAACGTAGACAACAAAGGTCTCAACAAGGATCTTAGCGATGTCCTTGAGGAGAAGGTAAATATTGATGGCGACAAGGCATTCGGTCTTAACCTCGGTGCCGGTGTTGAGTACAGACTCACCGACCACATCGGTGTTACACTCGAGTACCGCCACTCAATCATGAAGGATATCGACCAGGGCGTTATCGGCCTCGGCGCTAACTACAAGTTCTGATAAGAATTCAAGAAATCGCGATTGCACTATTACGCCAATCGTGGTTACAGAGATAAAGCAAGAGGTTGCCCGTTGTGAGCAGCCTCTTGTTGCTCCCGAAAAGGAATAAATAACACAAATTACAATGAACAGATTTATCATTTTATCGGCTTGCCTTGCGGGCTTGTTTATGGCTCAGGTCGCGCAGGCCGAGACCCGCGAACAGATTGCATCGATAGGTGCACAAGTGGGAGTAGAAGGGAAATTTCAGTATTGGAGTGAAGGTAGCGTGCCTCTGGCTACGCTCAAGGCGTTTGTCGAAAACGTGACCAACCCTAACAGTGACGGTTTTGTACCGCAAGAAGACCGCATGGCAGTGTTTGACCTTGACGGTACGCTGGTGTGCGAGACCGCACCCTCCTACTTCGAGTGGATGATGTATCTGTACCGTGTGTTCAACGACCCGACATTCACACCTACAGCCGAGCAGAAGGCAACCGGCGAGGTTATCAAGAAGGCCGTATATGCTCGCAACGTGCCCGGCGACATGATGTGGACCGAGGCTATTGCACAGAACGATGTATTCTCGGGCATGACACCCGAGCAATACCGCACTTATGCACAGGCGTTCATGGAATCGAAGGTTGAAGGCATGGAAAACCTCAAGTGGGGCGAAGCCATATACCTGCCAATGGCCGAGGTTGTGGGCTATCTCACTGCCAATGGTTTTACCACTTACATCATCTCGGGCAGCGAACGACAGGTAACGCGTGTGTACTGCGATGGAGCGCTGGCAATAGGCCGCAACCACATCATAGGCAGCGATATCTACACCTATGCAAGCACCCAAGGGGAAAAAGAGGGTTGGGACTACACCTTCAAACCCAGCGATGACGTAGTGAGAGGATCCATGTATGTCAAGAACCTAAAGATGAACAAGATAAGCGCGATTGTGCGCGAAATAGGCATCAAGCCCATACTCGCTTTCGGCAACTCGTCGGGCGACTTCAGCATGTTTGAGTACAGCACCGTTGCCAACCGCTACCCCAGCCTCGCCTTCTGCGTGCTCGCCGACGATGTAGTGCGCGAATACGGCAACCCGGCCAAAGCCGAGAAAATGAAGGCCTCGTGCGATGCCAAACAATGGGTGACCATCTCAATGAAGAACGACTTCGCGACCATATACGGCACAAGCGTCAAGAAATCGAAGTAAAAAAAGTACCTCATACAAAAGAACGGCCCGCAGGGAAATTCCTTGCAGGCCGTTTTTATATCCTTACGGTGGTTATAGGCGGGCGAGGGCTTCGGCGGCGGTGCCGGTGAAGGGACCTGAATGCTCGAGTTTGATGGTACTCACTGCGGCGGCAAAGGTTGCGGCGGTCTTGATGTAACATCCCTGCACGCGCTTGAACAGATAACTCATCACATAGGTGTCGCCGCAGCCGGTGGCATCAACGACCTCACGGGGAGCAAAAGCGGGGATAGCAATGGCGTCGTCGGCCGTAACCACATAGCTGCCGAGGCTTCCCAAGGTGAGCAACACTTCCTTCACGCCCCACTCTACCAGACGACGGGCACCCGTGAGCAGGTCTTCCTCACCACTGAGTACACGCACCTCGTGCTCGTTGACCTTGAGGATGTCGATGTACTTGAGGAACTCTTCCTTGTCATGCCAGTCACATGGATAGACCTTATCGCCACGCACCTCGCGCAGGTAGCCCTGTGCATCGACTACAAGTGTGCCGCGACCCGAAAGCGACTTGACAACATCGAGCGAGAAATCGTCGGCCAACAGCGTGCCGAGTACTATATACTGGGCGTCGACACCCGCAAGCGCCTCCACCGTGAACGGGTCGGCCTTGGCAAGCACACGCTGCGTGCGGTCGTTGACATTGTCGCCATACTTGTTCTCGAAGAACACGGTGTGGCGGCTGGGCACAACCTCGACGTCAATGCCGCGTGCACGTATGTCGGCAACCGCCTGCATGTCGGTGTCGGCAAGCGAGGCCACAAGATGATAACTCAATCCGGCACAGTCGTCGAGCAAATGGCTGATACCGTGAGAGAAATAATAAGTGACTCCACCCGGCAACTCGGTAGTGCCACGGGGAGTGATGATGCGGTCGTGGGTCACATGACCTATGCAGCAGATGTCGTGTCGCATGACGGGAATTTATTGATAAAGATTGTATAAACGAGTACCATAAGGAATGCGCCAAACGGGATTGAGAACGGAGCCACAAAGCCCGAAGAGTCGGCAACAATGCCCACAAGCATGAAAGCACAACCACCCACAGGTGTCATCATGAGCAGTGACGAGGCGGTCTTGGTGAGCGACCCGAGGCCCTTGAGAGCCTGGGCAAAGATAGTGGGGAACATGATTGACTCAAACGCATAGTTGGCGATGAGGGCATACAGTCCCACGCGCGAGTCGCCACACTGGAGCACGGTGTACATACACACAACGGTACCGATGGCACACACGAGCAGCACCTTCTCGGCAGGAATGCGCTGCATTATTGCCGAGCAAGCGAAACGCCCCACCATGAAGCATGTGAGGGCAATGGTGAGAACGGTCGACGCCGTCGCTGCCTCCATCCACCCCATCCCGGTGGTGAACTGAACGAAATAGCTGTTGATGGAAATCTCTCCCACCTCATAGGCAAGCAATGCGATGAGGCCAATCATAAAACGATGGTCGACAAGAAGGGTCGTGATATTCCTTAAACCCGATTGCCCGGTTGATGCAGCCGATTCTCCATCGGTCTTTATCTCGGGCAGTTTTACACGCGAGAACACCACAGCGGCCACAACAACCACGCAGCCCATGACGATGTAAGGCACCTCGACCGAGCCACCCGAGAAGAGGAAACCACCCACAAGCGCGGGGGCAACGCTGCTACCCAGTCCGTTGAAAGCCTGCGAGAGGTTAAGTCGGCTCGATGCAGTCTCTACCGGTCCGAGCAATGTGCTATAGGGGTTGGCGCTGGTTTCAAGGAACACAAGTCCGCTGCCTATCACAAACAACGCCACAAGGAACATGCCGAGTTTGCCAACGGCACTCGCAGGGACAAAGGCAAATGCGCCCACCGCAAACAGGGACAATCCCACAACCACACCACGGCGATAGCCATAGCGGTTGATAAACAAACCAGCGGGAATTGCCATAAGGAAATAGGCAAGGTAGGTAGTCACCTGTATCCACGTAGACTGTGTGATGGTGAGGTCAAGGACCTGCTGGAAATGCTTGTTGAGCACATCAAGGATGGAGCGAGCAAAGCCCCACATGAAGAACAGTGAAGTAACCAGTACGAACGGTACTGCATATTCCTTGTTAGTGATTTTCGCCATACTATGGTGTTAAGAAAAACGAAGGACAAAGGTCGGTTCACGCCCATTTGTCCTTATATTTAGTGATAATTGATTCTTTACTATTACTTGCCCTGGGCTTGCTTGAGAGCCTGTGCAAGTTGGTCGGGGCAAGAGGTGTTCTTGTATCCGCAGCGTATTCCCTGCAACTTAGAGATAACCTGGTCGACAGGCATGTCGCGCACGAGGCTGCATATTCCCTGAAGGTTGCCGCTGCAACCGCCAAGTACCACAACATTCTTAACGATGCCGTCCTCTACCTCAATCTCCATGTGCTTGGAGCAAGTTCCCTGGGGAAAATATGTGATATGTGCCATGAATTCCTATTAAAAAAATAACTTTATTCTTTATTGAAAACGTCCTGAAGGGTGCGAATCGACTTGACGGTTATCTCACTGTTGGTATACTCAATGAGGCCATCGGCTACCATCTGGTCGAGCGAAGCTATGAGCGAGTTGCGCTGTGTGCCCAGCAACGTGCACAAGTCCTTCTGGCGGAAGTGCAGCATGACATCGGTACTGCGCTGTGTTGTAAGATCGGTAATCTCGCGCGCCAGTCGCTCGGCGATGCTGCCGTGACGCATCATCTGCAACGCAGTGGTGTGACGCTGGCAGTTGCTCGACAAGTAGTTTAGTATGTTGAAAAGGAACACCTTGTCGGTTTGCAACACCTTCACATAATCACTCTTGCGCAGCTGCAAGATGCCGCACCGGGAACCTGCAATGGCAGTGAACGGATAAGAGTTGTCCCTGCCGAACAAGCTGTCGGGGCCCAGAACCTCGGGGGCATGGAGAGTCTGGGTAAGTTTCACGCGCAGCACATTGCTCTCGGTAATGAGTTTCACGCTGCCCGAAACCACGAAACGCACGTGCTGGCATTGCTCGCCGGCGCAGATGATAGTATCGCCCGGCTTGAACTTGAGGAAGTGGAACGGGAAACGCTCCACAAGCTCAGAGATGCGCTCAGGACCCACCCCCTGGAACAAGGGCAGCGACCTAAGCTGTTCGTACATGCTGTTCATATTAACTCTCCTTGTAGTGTTAGTATTAAAGGATTACTCGCCCAGCAGACCGATGAGAGCCTCCACTGTGAGCGACTGCTGCTCGCCGGTTGCCATGTTCTTGACTGCGATGGTACCGTCCTTGAGTTCGTTGTCGCCGATGATGGCTACATAGGGCACCTTGCGGTCGTTAGCATAAGCCATCTGCTTCTTCATCTTAGAAGAATCGGGGTACAACTCGGCGCTTATTCCTGCGGCACGGAGGGCCTTGATGTGCTTGAGCGACATCGCAGCCTCGGCCTCGCCGAAGTTAACGAAGAGCACCTTGGCACTGGCTGTAGTGTCGGCGGGATAAAGGTCAAGGGTGTTGAGAACGTCGAAGATGCGGTCGGCACCGAAGCTGATACCCACACCGCTGAGACCTGGCATACCGAACACGCCTGTGAGGTTGTCGTAACGGCCACCGCCAGTGATGCTACCCATCTCTACATCAAGAGCCTTAACCTCGAGGATTGTGCCGGTGTAGTAGTTAAGACCGCGAGCAAGCGAAACGTCGAGCTCAATCTTGCCCTTGAGGCCGAGGTCAGCAACATGGCTGAGAACGTAGGTCATCTCCTCGATACCCTTCTGCCCCACCTCGCTGCTTGCGAGCAGTGTAGAGAGAGTCGCGAGTTTCTCGTCGTTAGTTCCGGCGAGAGTGAGAAGCGGCTTGAGAGTCTCGATAGCCTCCTCAGTAAGACCTTTCTCGCGCAGCTCGGCGTTAACGTTGTCAAGGCCTATTTTGTCAATCTTATCGATGGCAACAGTGATGTCGATGAGTTTGTCGGGAGCACCGATAACCTCGGCGATACCACTGAGGATCTTGCGGTTATTGAGTTTGATGGCAATGTTCACACCGAAGCGGGCAAACACTTCGTCAATCATTGTAACGAGTTCAATCTCGTTGATGAGAGAGTCGCTGCCCACAATGTCGGCATCGCACTGATAGAACTCACGGTAACGGCCACGCTGGGGACGGTCGGCACGCCACACGGGTTGAACCTGGTAACGCTTGAAAGGCATCTGCAGGTCGTTGCGGTGCTGCACGACGTAACGAGCAAAAGGCACGGTGAGGTCATAGCGCAGACCCTTCTCGCTGATTTTGCTGGTTAGGTGCAGCGAGTCGCGCTGCTCCATAAGTTCAGCGGGAGCATCCTTGAGGAAATCACCGCTGTTGAGAATCTTGAAGAGCAGTTTGTCGCCCTCCTCGCCATACTTGCCCATGAGCGTTGACAAGTTTTCCATAGCGGGAGTCTCAATCTGCTGGAAGCCATACAGCAGGAACACGTCCTTGATGGTGTTGAAAATATAGTTACGCTTCGCCATCTCGAGAGGCGAAAAATCGCGGGTTCCCTTTGGGATAGAGGGTTTCTGTGCCATGTTATGTTTATCTTGATTTTTGTTCCTTATTTCGTAATAACTTACAAAGGTACAACTTTTTGACGAAAGACGAAAGGCGAAATGGCAAAAAACGAAAAATAGCAAAAAAAGAAGAGTCCAGAGAAGCCCCTGGACCCTTCAATCAGTTTATCAGTACTTGATTAGCGAACGCTAACCTTGCTTACCTTATTGTCGGCCTTTACGATATAAACACCAGGATGAACAGCAGCTGCCACATTGCCAATGCCATTGTGGTAAAGTTTACCATCAACGCCATAGATTGCCACACGCTGGGCACCGTTCACGTAAATGGTACCCTTAGTTGCCGAAATCGAAATGTTGGCAACCTGGGTGCCGTTGATGCCTGTAGGACTGCCCATAACATAGGTGTTAGAGAATGCAGACTCACCCTCGGCGTAAACCGCGGTCACGTTGTACTCATAATTAGCTCTACCTGCTACATTATCAACATATTGGGTTTCGGTAACGAGTTCAGTATTAATCTTCTCACCATTGCGATAAATATTGTAACCGAGGACATCGTAAGAGGGAGAACCCTTGGTGAACGTAAAGTCATCGAGCAGGAATGCATCAAGCATGAACGAAATGCAACGCACTGCAACATACTTGGTTCCCTCGGGAACATCAACCACTTCTTTAGCCCAAGCACCAGTAGTTGCCCTTACATCGCCAAGGCGAGTGAAATCCTTGACGTCGGTACCTGTGCTTGACACGAGAACTTCAAACTGGTCGAAGCCGTAGCGAGTGAGATAAGACTTGCACCAGAAGCTGATGGTCTGCGCCTTGCCGTTGAGGAGCGGAGTGATTACCCAATCGTCATTGGCCATAGACTGAGAAGCGAATGCTGCAAGCGCCTTGTTGCCAGTGTGAGCGAATCCGCTTACACCTGATACCTGCGAAGCGTCAAATACGATGTAAGACATGGGCTGGTTGGCATTGGGGAATGTGTTGTTGTCTATACCGAATGTGCGGTCACCATCTTTATCATAGAATGTAAAGTCACCAGCCTTGCCGATAGCAAACGACTCATAGTCCTCGAAGCTCTCGGTTACAGTCTCTTCACTGCCTTCCGAAACGGGGGCGTCCCATGTGAGGGTAACGGTGTTGCCTTCGGTCTCACCTGCAATGGTTACGCCGGGAAGTGTAGATTCAACTACAGTAACGGTCATAACCTTAGAAACATTGTTGTCAAGGATAGTATCACCCTCACACACAACCTTAACCTGATAGTTGATGCTACCTGTAGCCTGTACATCAATGTGGGTGTTGATATCAACATCCTTGCTCTCGCCCAACCCGAGTGATGCAACGTTTACGGTCTCGACCAGTTCCTCGTCTGCATAGAGTTCAACTGCCACGTCATTGACAGCCTTAGTACCCATGTTGGCAACGGTTGCTGTCATCTTCACATTGCCGCCGGCAGGAGCTGTTGCGGGTGCGACAAAGTCGCTTACAGCGACATCCTTGTCTGAAAAATCCCTTACCTCAACGTTATCCATGAGGAAGTAGTCTTGATTTGAGCGGTTATTCACGTTGAGACCTACCTGAACGGTCTGGCCTTTGAAGGCGGCAAGAGGAACGATAACACGCTGCCAACCTGTACCTGCAGAGTTGCTGTGGATGTACTCGTCAAGCATATAATATGTTTCGCCGCTGGGGATTCTTACAACGGGACACAGGTCGAAGAGGTCCTCGGTTGTGCCGCAGTAGTAGAATGAGAGAGCCAGATTGTCAGACTCGGTCAACTGAATCTTACCTGAGAGGAACAGGTTGTTGTCCTTGGCAAGGAAGGGCTCCATGTAGAACATACCCATGTCATCGTCCTGAGGCATGCACACGGGCTGATAGCATGACTGGGCAGTACCCCAGAAACCTAAACCTTCCTTCATCCAGATAGAACTGAGGAGAGCCTCGGGGCAAGACTCCTTGAAGGGAACTGTGTAAGCAGCACCAACGGGTATCATCTGTGTGAAGCCGTTAGTGGGGCTAAGGCCAATGCGGTTCTTGGCAAAGACGTAATAGATAGCCCATTGCTGTGTGCCTTGCTCAACACCGGTCTGGTGTTTCCATCCCTTGGCATCTTCGGCGGTAAGGCCCTCGGCAACAATCTGCTCGTTAACGTCAACGATAGTATAGGTAATCAATGAAGGATCGATTGCATCACCATCCACATCGGTGTTGAGGGGAGTCCATGTTACGGTAACCTCACCATATGTATCCTTGTTTTCAACCACATTGCAAACCTGAGGTGCTGCGGGCAACTTAAGACCTGCATAAGCATTAGCCTCGTAAGGCATACCTGCACCCTCGCTGTTAGTAGCAACGATGAGGTAGTGGTAAGTGCCCTCTGTGTTTTCGCAACCGTCCTTGAACGACAGGGCTGCACCGGGCTGTGCATTCTCAAATGTCTTAACCAGGTTGCCGTCGCGGAACACCTCAACCTTAGTGATTGCTGTCAGGGCTTCACCTGCAATGGTCTTGGCAGGAGCATTGAAACTAACATCGATTGCTGTAGAGCCGTCGTACTGTGCAGTGAACTTAACGTTCTCAACACTTGCGGGAGCCGAAGTTGATATAGGAGCACCGATTGTGAAGTTGTCAACGTGAACGCTACCCATGTTCTTTGCCGAAAGGCAGTGAACGCCAATGTAGTAAAGACCTGTGGTCTCAACAGTGATATCGCCGTAGTATGTTCTGTAAACACCATCCTTGAGGGTTGTCTCTTCAATGATTTGGGTTGTCAACTCAGAGCTGCTGTTACCCATCTTCACCTCAAACACATCGGTGTAGTAGTCTTCACCGTGGGCGTCAATAGAGAATTTGTAAGCCTTGCCGGCCTCGAGTTTTACAGCCTTTGTGGTAAGCCATGTATCCACGTCGTTCCACATGTCGTAGCCCGAAACAACCTCACCGTTTGAATAGGTCCAGATAGCATTTCCACCGGTTACGGTGAAAGCATCCATATCGGTTTCGGTATTGAACTCATTCTTGTATGGAGGTACGATATTACCCAAACTTACCGCATTAGTCATAGTTCCTACCGAAGATACGCCTTCGAACGAAGCAACTACCTCATAGGTGTAAGTTGTGAAAGATTCGGGAGCATTAACCTCATCTTGGCAAGTGAGAGCAGAGATACCCTCGGCAACTACTGCATCCTTTTCATTGTTGACGTAACGGGTAACAGTGTAAGTTACACGACTTGCGTCAAAGTAACCGTTGTTCATAGACTCGGTTACTGCATTCCAGGAAATCTCAAACTTGCTATCGGCATACTGCAGGCTGGCTCCAATGGGAGCACTTGGTTCATCAGGACCGACCCAAAGTGTGGTATTGTTACTTGCGGGTGAATCGCCCACAGTATTAGTTATAACAACAGTGAATTTGTATTTACCTGCTTTCTCTACCTGAACGGGAACAGACACGGCCGCACCAGCCTCGGCCTTACCCGCAGCACATTCAACACCCGAAGCAAACACCTTATAATTAAGTTCGCCCGAGAGGTCTTCACCAGCGAATGTCTTGGTAGGCATTGTGAATGTCGCGTTACCGCTGAGCGAACCGTTTTCGCCAAATTCCACAGCGAAATCGCCAACAGCCGCGGGAGCGCCATCCTCGGCAAGAGGTGCTATGAGATGCATACCGCAAACCTCACCACTGAGGTCGCAAACCTTAGCTGTAGCATAATTATTATTGAAATCGATGCTGTAGAGAGCAGTCTCGCTATCGGTGCAGTTGGCATAATACAGAATCCTGGTCTTGCTGTCGAATGCAGCCGACGACAGATAGGTAGAAACAACACCGGTATTGGCAAGTTGGGTCTCTGTACCGTTCTGCTTGTTAATCTGCACGAGTTTACCGTCGCCATACAAACCATAAAGATTCTGCGCATCGCAAGCAAGTGCGATATAGGGCGCCGACAATGAGCAGATAGTACCAGTGCGCTGAGGCTGGGGAGTAAGAGCCATGGTTCCAAGTTCATAGCCCGAAAGGTCATTCTTGTAGAAGCAACCGTAGATGTCGTTACCGTCTGATGTCATACACTCAGACATCATGTTGAAATCAGCCTGATAATTCTGCTGAACCAACGACCAGTTACTCATGTCAAACACTCGGTAATAAGCACCGTACACCTGACCTTGATACTGGTCCATGAAGCAACATATGTACATGCCGTCAAGGGCAGCACCACCATTGGCAGCATTCATGGTGTAGTTTGTCTTGATGGGGCTAAGGCCGTTAGCAGTGATTGAATAAATACCGATATTCAATCCGCTGTTGCTCTGTACAACCGAACCGATAAGGTTGGGGAGTTTTACCTCCTTGGGAGCAACTTTTGCAACCTTTTTTGAAGCCAAAACCGATCCCGAAACCTGATGGTTGGCCGATTTTAGTTTACTACTCTGTTCTGTGCGAACACTGTGCGCTCCTCTGAACTTGAATGTGGCCTTGACATCGGCAGTAGAACCAATGGCACTTGCGCCTAAACAGACTGCAAGGGCCAGAGCCAAAGAAGCAAAAAGTTTGTAACTTTTCTTCATAATATAAACTGTTAGTATGTAAAAAATTATTTATTTATACATTATAAAAGGTAATAACTGTGAGTTTCCTTGTTTACAAGACATAGTCATACTCAGCAAGGGAGCAACTATGCTAAAAATGCTCCCACGCATTTGTCTAAATACCCATAACTTATTGTAAAAAACAATCAAAATAACCGTAATATGCTTTACAAATTTACTAATTTTTTGCAAAACTACAGCAATAATCTATAAAGAAAAACAAAAATCAACCTACTAAAACGTATTCCTCCACATAAGTAGTATGCTGTAACTCCAATTATCGTAATAAACAACATTCCAATTTTGCAGAAAAAAAATAGACAGTAATTATTATATTCCGTATATTTGCAATCGAACTAACACAATTGAACCAAGCAGAAACTGCATGATTTGTATTAGTCGTACAAATACACAACAAAACAACCTAATTCATAATATGAAAAAAATATTTAATTTTCTTTCTTCTGAAGACCTACATGCCATCAAGCCTTATTTGCCGATGATAACAAAAGTCTCGCTTGCAATTGCCTTTGGCAGGGCAAAAGACTACCCCATCCGCCATGAGAGTTCTTGGGAAGAAGAGAAAGACGACATACTTGAGCGCGCCAATGTAAAAAGAGTATTTAACAACGAAAAAGATTAAACAAATCTAAGGTGTTGGCCATTTGGTGATGGGGCACTGTGGAAAACAGCAGGCGCTGGACTCGGGGGGAGTTCAGCGCCTTGTGTTATTGTTGAGGTTGGGTTAGTTGCGGCGGAGGAGCATCATGCCGTAGTAGACGAGGGTTGCGAGTGAACCGAGGGCGGCTGCCACGTAGGTGTAGGCTGCGGCGCGAAGGGCGTCTTTGGCCATGGTTGATGTGCCGTCCTGGGCGATGCCCGATGCCTCGAGCCACTGGATGGCACGACGGCTGGCGTCAACCTCGACGGGGAGGGTGACGAAACTGAACAGTGTGGTCATCGCAAAAAGCCCTACTCCAGCCCACAGCAACGGGGGGAATACCTCGATGAGAAGGATGCCCGCGAGAAGTACCCAAGTAACCCACTTAGAGGCGAATGTCACAACGGGGACGAGTTTGGTGCGCAGAACAAGCATGCTGTAGCCTGTGCGGTGCTGAACGGCGTGTCCACACTCGTGGGCAGCCACTGCAGCGGCAGCGATGCTGTTAGAGCCATAAACAGAGTCGCTGAGGTTGACACTCATGTCGCCGGGATTGAAAAAATCGGTGAGATCACCGCCTACTTGCTTAAGGGTTACATCGTAGATGCCGTTCTCGTTGAGCATGCGCTGAGCCACGTCACGGCCTGTCATGTCGCCCGACATGGGTACGCGCGAATAGGTTTCGAACTTCTTAGTAAGGTTGCGCTGAACGAGCCAGCTTACTAATGATACGCCTATAAATAATATCCAATATGTCATTTCTGTAAAAATTAAATGTGTTACACTACCACTGTTGCAACAAGCGTGCCACCATGTGATAGACTTGGCACAAAGTTAACTCTTTTTTGCTACTCGGGCAAAGGTGAGCCGTTTTTTTTGCACATGTTGAGGTTTTTTACTAATTTTGACACACAAACCCAACCTATAAATACAAATGGAAGCCAAAATATACTGCATATTACTCGCAATAGCAATATCAAGCCCATGCTTTGCAAGCATACATTATAATACCGACTCTATACTGAAAGTGCTTGACGCTGTGATAGACAGCACAGCTTATTACGAAACAACGCTACAGTCACAGTTGGGCAAGCACCGCGCTGTCTATGAGAATAGCAACGATATCACCCGGAAGTTGCAAGAGGCTTCCTTCCTGTTTTACAAATACCGCCGTTTCCGCGTAGACTCGGCAATGTACTTTGCCCGTGAGCGCGTGAAACTCACCAAAGAACTCAACGACCCCGACTCGATAGCATTAGCCCGCATCAACGAGGCCGACGCAATGAAGCGCCTGGGCCGATTTGCCGACGCAAAGGCTACCCTTGATGCAATCCCGCACACCGATTATATATATCACAGTGCCTACTACTACGACGTTTATTTCTCAATACTCAATTCCATGTCGAGGGACGCTGTGGGTGAGGAAGAAAAGACTGCGATAAAAGAACTTTGCCGCTTGTACCGCGACAGCGTGAAGATAGTGAACGTAAAAAGCGAGCTTGAAATACAGGTGAACAATGCCGAGATTCTTAAAAGGAAAGGCCTGTATAACGATGCGGCCGAACTATTGCTAAAGACCGGCAAAGCCCACCACGACGAGATGATGAACAATGCGATATACTGGGCCGTACTCGCCGACACCTATGAACAACTGGGAGAACCCGAGGGCGCCAAGTACTGCTACGCAATGTCGGCAATCATCGACAAGAAAAACTGCAACAAAACATACACTTCGCTTCAAAATCTTGCAGCACTGCTGTTTAAGGATGGCGACACCGACCGTGCCCACAGCTACATCACCCTATCGATGAGCGACGTAAAGGAAGCCAACGCACTGAGCCGACTGTCGCTTGTGGGCGAATACCTGCCCATCATCACCACCGCCTATGAGAAGAAGCAGAAGGCCGTGGCAGTGCGCCGTGTGCTGCTCATTGTGGTAACCTCGATAGTGGCGATAGTGCTGGGAGTGCTCCTCATGCAGCTCGTGCGCCGCACCAAGAAACTCGCCATGCTGCGCCGCCAGCTTGCCGAGAACAACGACAAGCTCCATAGTCTCAACGAGGCCCTTGCCGCAATGAACAAAGAACTCGAAGAGAACAACATCATCAAGGAGGTATACATAGGCCAGTTGTTCAACCTGTGCTCTAATTACATAGGCCAGATAGAAAACTACCGCACATCACTCATCTCAAAGCTAAAAAGCGGCCGCATCAAGGACATGGAGAAAACACTGTCGCAAGAGACCACCAACAGCCAACTCAAGTCTCTGTTCAAGAGTTTTGACCAGGTCTTCCTTGAGATTTTCCCTAACTTCATCGAGAATTTCAACAGCCTGCTCCGTCCCGAAGAACGCATCTATCCCAAGCCCGGCGAACTGCTCTCGCCCGAGCTCAGAATCTATGCACTTGTGCGCCTGGGCATCAACGACAGCACCAAAATCGCCGAATTCCTGCATTATTCGGTCCAAACGGTATATAATTACCGTCAAAAGACTCGTAATAAGGCAATTATCTCACGCCAAGAGTTTATCGACAGGGTCAAGACAATCTAAAGAAAACTTAAAATACATTTACTTTTTACCTTACTTTTTTAAGGCATCTTTAAGACGCTTTTGTGCTCATTATGTGCACATTGGCGTTCACTTTAACTTACTATTTATTTAAAAACGTACACACGCGTGGAAATTATGCGTAAATTTGCAATCGAACAACAACCGAAAAAACTGAAAACCAAATAAAAAATTTTTGTCTAACTAAATTATCTTTTTTCATGAATTTGCTGAAAAAAAATTTCCTTAGAGGCACTGCGCTTGTAGCGTCACTGCTTCTGTGTGTCGCTTCGGCATTTGCCCAGGTGACAGTAAAAGGACAGGTTCTGGATGAGACCAATCAGCCCGTGATTGGTGCATCGGTACTTGTTGTGGCAAACAATAGTGGAACAGCCACCGACTTCGACGGCTATTTCACTGTCAAAGCCCCCACCGCATCATCTATGATCCGTGTTTCTTACATGGGTTACAAGACTGTAGAGGTAGCCGCATCGGCTGCCGGCACAATCGTTCTTGAGCCCACTGCTGCCAACCTCGACGAGGTTGTGGTAATCGGTTATGGTGCAGTTAAGAAAGGCGACGCAACCGGTTCGGTAATGGCAATCCACCCCGATGAACTTAACAAGGGTAACCGCGTGAGCGCACAGGACGCGCTCGTAGGTAAGGTTGCCGGTGTTAATGTTGTTCCCGGTAGCGGTTCTCCCGGCGACGGTGCAACCATCCGCATCCGCTCGGGTGCTTCACTGTCGGCAAGCAACGACCCCCTTATCGTTATCGAC
>DCGA01000038.1:0-6687 GCA_002314465.1 bacterium UBA1790
CAGGCGACGACGGCTCGACATGGATTTACACCATGACCACCACCGAGTCGCCCACTCATCCTTTCTCTTACGGCAGTGCCACCATCAACATGTATGACGGCAGCAACACACTTGTGACCACGGTTACAGTCAACGTGCCCGACAGCATGAACGTCAACGACATTGAGCCCTTTGGCGCAGTGAGCACCAAGTTCTACGACACCAACTCAAGGACAAAGGAGTTTGTCGTTTACATGCACGAGGTAGGCCCCAACTACACATCAATAGGCCACTTTGTCGTGTACAACACCAATGGCGAGATTGTAAAGCAGTATGACAATCTGGGCAACATCATCTGGTTTGACGCAACCGAGAAATACGACACCTACCAGCGTGCAATCTTTGTAGAGGCCGGCACCGACGAACTGGGCAACGCCACTACCAAGATGAGCATCATGAAGCCCGCATCGTGGAATGCGAGCGAACCCACGGTAGAGCACGTGTTTGAGATGCGCGAAGACCTCGTTGAGTACAGCAACGGTCCTTGCCTCAACACCTACAAGGTCGACGGCAAGCCCTACTACATGCTTAGCCACTACGAGAAACCCTTCGTTGAGGGATATGACGAGAACTACGAGGCTATCATCACCCAGGACAACAACTACGTGGTTGAGGTGTATGACAAGGACTACAACGTAGTTTCAAGTTTCAAGGTGCCTGTAACCCACGCCGAGGACGTCTACTGCAGCGAGTATACCTGCGGTCTCTACTCTTACAACGACCTGCTCAAGGGCTACTACACCGGCGACAGCAAGTTGAACATTGTGGTTACACGCATGGACGTGCGCCTCGACACCAGCGACGACACCTACCCCTATGCCTTCCTCGTCTATGACCAGGACGGCAACCTCGTGAACACCATCGCCGAGAACGTAATCAACTGGAAGCAACTCACAGCCATCAACGGCGAGAGCGACCAGGTGGGCTGTATCGTGCTCAACAGCGGCGTGGAGTCGCTCGAGATGATTAACGTGCCCTCGTGCGAGAAAGCAATCACTTTCGAGGCCGAGACTGCAGGCCGCAAGATTAGCGGCAACTACGACCGCTATCCCGCTGAGGACGGTTTCCAGTATGTAATAGGCATGGGCGACGCTACAAGCGACGCCGAGAACAATGTCATTGCTTCTATCGGCTGGTTCAAGCAGGACGGTACGCTCGACAACTATGTAGACTTCAACCTGGGCGAGAACGGCGAGTACTTTACCCCCCTCATCGAGGGCTACTGCCTTGACCCGTCGCTCATCAACACCGACGAGGTACACGAGTATGTATACATCGCCAAGAAGCGCCGTGCCGACACCGGCAACATCGAGAACGTGCTGGTGATTGCCAATGCCGACGGCGAGGACGTGAAGACCTACAGCGGCGGCACAACCAAGTCGCTCGCTGTGGCAGCGATTATCGATACCGAGGTGGGTAAGCCCCGCTTGGTTGTTGGTTTCAAGAACAACACCAGCGGTACCTACGACCTCGACTTCTACGACCTGCCCTTCGTGAAATTTGAAGCAGGTGGCGACGGTAGCGAGGCCAATCCCTACGTCATTACATCTCCCGGCGACATGAAGCACATGGCCGATGCACCCAATGCACACTACATTCTGGGCAATGACATCGACATGAGCCAGATAGCCGACTCGTGGACACCCGTCAAGCAGTTTGCCGGCACATTCAATGGCCAGGGCTACACCATCAGCAACTTCTACCTCAACTCTAACGAGAGTTATGCAGGTATATGCTCTTACCTCAACGCCGACGGCTCGTTCAAGAACGTGAAGTTCAAGAATCCCACAATCGTTACCAATGCTGGTAACAACTATGTGGGCCTCATTGCCGGCATGACCACCAAGTCGGTAATCGACAGCGTGTTTGTAGAGGGTCTCAAGGCAACAGGCAACGGTAACAACTCGTTTGGCGGTATTGCAGGCATTGCCACCTATTATACAGCCATCACATCATGCTACTTCAAGAATGCCAATGTGAACATCCCCAACGGCTCAAACGTTGCGGGTATCGCCGGCGAAACACGCACAGCAACCACCATCGATGCATGTGCCGTTACCGGTAAAATCACGGCAAAGAATACCGTAGGCGGTATCGTGGGTAGCACACGCAAGAACTCCACAGTGAACAACTGCCACGTGAACGCCGCTATCAAGGGCGAGAACACAGTGGGCGGTATCGCAGGTTGCGCTGGCCGTTATCCCATCAACAACAACATCGTTGAGGGCTCGGTTGAGGCAACCACTCTCGACATGTATGGAAACGCTTGCGCCGGCGGCGTAGCCGGCCAGCTCGAGAGCGACTGGGAGAAAGCCGGTGGCATCGTGATGCAGGACAACGTGGTAGCACTCAAGTCTATCACTGCTCCCGAGGGCGCTAATGCCGTACACCGCATCGCCGGTTTCACTATCGGTGACGAACAGTATGAGGAAGGCGAAACACGCCGCACCGAGACCGGTCTGCAGGACAACTACTGCGTGGCAACGCTTGCAGCAAGCGGCGACAAGGGTGCAACCCTCGTCGATGGCGCCGACGCCGAGACAATCAACAAAGAATTCCTCCAGAGCCTCGGTTTCAACTATGGCACCACATCGGCAGCCCCCTGGGACGGCGAAGCACTGCCCAAGCTCTACTTTGAGGACAACGAGGATGCACTCGTGGGCGATGTCAATGGCGACGGAGTGGTTGATGTTACCGACATCAATGCATTGCTCAACGTGATTCTGGGCATTGAAGACGCAAGCAAGTATGACGGCCGCGCCGACGTTACCGGCAACGGCGACATCGACGTGAGCGACGTTAATGCAGTGATTAACATCGTGCTTGGTAAGTAAAAGGTTAATAGGTTAATAGGTTAAGAGGTTAAGAGGTTAATGGGCGAAGCCCGTGCCGCGACCAGCGAACCTCCCTCAAGAAAGAAATTAAAAAAACAAGCGGCTGGCATTAATTTGCCAGCCGCTTGCTGTATCTGCAAGTCCCTCCCTTGAGGGGAGGGATTTAGGGTGAGGCTTTACTCGATATTGAATGTGCCTTGCAGGCGAATGTCCTGTGACGAAGAACCCACCATGATGGTGTACTCGCCCTTGGGTGTCACAAAGCCGTTGGTCTTGTCGTCCCAGTAGCGCAGGTCGGCCTTGTCGATGGTAAGTTCCATCGCCTTGGTCTTGCCCTTGGCAAGCGATGTACGCTCAAATGCCTTGAGTTGCTTGATGGGCATGTAAGTGCCGGTCTCGGGATAATGAACATAAACCTGGGCAACCTCATCGCCGTCGCGCTTGCCGGTGTTGGTGAGGCTGAAGTTCACCTTAACCTTGTCGCCAGTGGTGCTCACCTGGAGGTTCTTATACTTGAACGAAGTGTAGCTGAGGCCGTAACCAAACTCGTAGAGGGGCTTACCGGTGAAGTACTGGTAAGTGCGGCCCTTGCCAGCGGTGATGCTGTAATCGTCAAACTCGGGGAGGTCGTCCATCGAAGCATAGAATGTGAGAGGCAACTTACCGCCGGGGTTGTACTTGCCGAAGAGAGCCTCGGCAACCGCATTGCCACCCTGCTCACCGGGATACCATGCATCGAGGATTGCAGGCAGATTCTCCTTCTCCCAGTTGATTGAGAGTGAACTGCCGGCTACGAGCACGAGAATGGTGCGGGGATTAGCCTTGTAAATCTCGCGGAGGAACTCCTTCTGGTCGGCGGGAAGGTCCATTGTGTAACGGTCCTGACCCTCGCGCTCGATGCTCTTGTCGATACCCATCACTGCGATAGTGTAGTCGCACGACTGGGCAGCCTTGATGGCATCGCCGAAGAACTCCATGCGCTGCTTGTTGTCGACAGCGGGTGCGCGCCAGTAAAGACGGGCAAACGCTTCGCCACCGCCATCAAAGTACTCGATAACGATGTTATATTTCTTACCTGCCTCGAGGGTCACGGGAACCTTGTCCTCGGCAGCGGCACGGCTCACCCATGCATCGATAACCTTCTTGCCATTAATCCACATGCGGCAGCCATCGTCGGTCTTGAGCGAGATGGTGTATTCACCGCTCACTGTGGGGCACAACTCTCCGGTCCAGCGAGCCGATACGGGAGCAAACGAGCGTGCGGGATCGGGTGGCTGTGAAGCGGGGTCATAGTAAATCTCATCCTCTATGCGGGTGGTTGAGGGAGCGCCTTCGAGGTTGGCATTGGTGAAGTATTCGGCCTTGATGCCCTTGGGGAAGAACTCCTTGCCTATGGGTTTGTAACCGTTGGAACTTGAAATCCAAGGCGCATGAACCACCTTAACCTGGTCGCCCACGAGGTTCTTGATACCGTCGAGAACGCTCACAGGAGCATTAACGGGAGTACCGCTGTAGTCGCCAAACTCGCAACGAGCGGCGTTGAGGCCCACTACTGCCACGCTCTTAACCTTGTTGGGGTTGAGAGGCAAGATGCTCTTGTCGTTCTTGAGCAGCACGAGGCTCTGGCGAGCGGTCTCAAGAGCGAGTTCCTGATGCTCCTTGCAACCCACCTTAGCGGGACTGATTTTGTTATAGGGGTTGAGCGCAGGGTCGTCAAACACACCCAGGCGCATGCGGCCACGCAGCAGGTGGTAAGCAGCCGAGTCGATGTCGGCCTGGCTCACGCGGTGATGCTTGTAAGCATCGAGCAGGGGCTGTGTGTATACATTATCGGCGCACTCGAGGTCCATACCGGCCTTCATCATGAGAACGGCAGCAGTCTCGTAGTCGCGTACAAACTTGTGCTGGGTAACCATCCACTGGGGGGCGCTACAGTCGCTCACCATGAATCCGTCGAAGCCCCAGTCTTCCTTGAGCACCTTCTGGATGAGGTAAGGATTGGCAACGCAGGGAATACCGTTGACCGCATTGTAGGCAGTCATGACGCTCTGCACGTTAGCCTTCTTGACACACATCTCGTAAGCGGGGAAATAGTATTCGCGCAGGTCGCGTTCGCTAATCACGGCGTTGCAGCTTGCACGGTTGTGCTCCTCGTTGTTGGCAGCGAAGTGCTTGAGTGTAGACACACACTTGATGTAACGGGGGTCATCGCCCTGAAGACCGCGCACGAAGCCCACTGCGATGTTTCCGGTGAGGCAGGGGTCTTCGCCATAGGTCTCGGGCGTGCGTCCCCAACGGGGGTCGCGAGCCATGTTGATGGTGGGTGACCAGAAGCACAGCAGGTCGCTTGAGCCGTCGTGCTGCTTCTTGCCTAGTTCAAAGCGGTTCCACTTACCGCGAGCCTCATCGCTGATGGCTGTGGTTACACCCTGGATGAGCGTGGGGTTCCATGTTGCCGAGAGGGCGATTGCCTGGGGGAACACGGTGAAGCGTCCGGGACGTACAACGCCATGGAGTGCCTCGTTACCGATATAGAACTTGTCGATGCCCAAACGCGGAATTGCTGGTGCGTTGTGAGTCATCATCGACACTTTTTCCTCGATGGTCATGCGCGAGAGCAAGTCCATGATGCGGTCGTGCATGGGAGCATTAGGGTTGCGGAAAAGCTCGTTCTGAGCACTGGCAGTGAGGGCAATAGTCGCCACTGCTGCAACCATGAGTAATTTCTTGTATGATTTCATAATCTATGGTGATTTTTAGTATGCATTAGCATTATTTAATATGTACAGTGTGGAAGGAGTGAGCCTTGAGCACTGTGTTGAGGTACTGGCCGCCCACCTTTACGCTGATATTGCGGTCGTCGTTAGAGCGATTGACCATCATCACGACCTTAGAGCCATCCTCGTTGCCAAAGGCGAGAACATCGTCGCGGTCGGTAGTCTCGAGGCGCACCGAACCGGGGTTAACCCAGTGGCACAGATGCTTCATGAGGTAGAACTCGGGATTGTAAGTCACAGTCTGTGTCTCGGGGTCAACCGAAACAAGGGCATTCTGCTTCCAGCCCCAGGGGCTCACGTTACCCTTGCTGAGAACCATATTCCAGTAAGAGAATACCACGCAGCCGTTGCGCAGGTAATGGCTCATCTGCCACCATGTGTGCTCGGCAGCACCCCAGTCGTTAGAGCCGTTGCCACACTCGGCCTCGGTGTGCATCATCTATAGGTTGGGGTATTCCTTGTAGATGTGGGGAAGCGCACGATTGCCGTCCCACTGGAAACCCTCGCCAGCCCAGTACTTCTTGGCCTTGGGGTCGTCAAGGGCTGTGCGGCTCCATGCGGGATTATCGCGGTTGCATGTGCCCAGGTAAATCTCGGTGTCGAGACCGTCCTGCTCAAAACGCGGGCCCAGGAAATTGCCTACGAAGTAAGAGANNGTAAGCAAGGTCCTCGGGGCGCCACGGGCAACTAGAGTACTTGGTGGGCGAGCAAGGCTCGTTCTGCACGTTGACGGCATATATCTTCACGCCCTCCTTGGCATAGGCCTGGACAAACTTAGAGAAGTAGAGAGCGTAGGCCTTGAGCACGCCGTATTCCATTCGTAAGCCTGTGCGGTCAAGCTCCTGCTCCTTCTCACGAGGCAGACCGTTGTGGTTAGGCTTATCGTTGTCGTAAGAACTTGCATAGTGGTTGTTGGTCTTCATCCATGCGGGTGGAGTCCAGGGACTTGCCCACATCTTTAAGCCCGGATTCACCTTCTGTGCCTCCTTGATGTAGCGCAGCAAGATGTGGCGGTCGCGGGCGATGCTGAAGTTAAT
>DCGA01000038.1:6715-18891 GCA_002314465.1 bacterium UBA1790
ATGTCGTAATCGCCGTCGACATCGCACAGCGAGTAGTAGTTCATGCCGAAGTCGCTTGAGCCGATGGGCATGCGGCAGTAGGTAAAGTTGGCCTCTTCCTTGCTGAAGAGCTTATTGATTACATCCTGACGCAGCTCGGGGCTGACATCGCAAAGGACATCCCAACCGAGTTCGTTAAAACATCCTCCCAGGCCGTCCAACTTCTGCTTCTGGTTATTAGTCACTTCGATTACCTGTGCGCCCTGTGCAGGGGCAGCAGCAAACTTCATTCCCTTAGCAAGTTGCCAGTAATTGCCCTCGGTAGAAGTGCGCCACTCGACGCGCTGAGCCACTGCGGGAAATACCGATGATGCGAGCAGCGCCACGGCTGCCATGAAGTGGAGTCTTTTCATATCTGTTATTCAGAGATTACAAATGTATTGAATGATCTTGCCTTCATCTTGAAGGTAATTGCCTGACCCTTCCACGCAACGCTCTTGGTGCGGTCGTTGTCCTCACAGTTGGCAACGAAGAGAACCACCTTGCCGTCGGGGCGAACAAATGCGAGGGTATCCCAGTTGTTACCCATGACCTTGAGTTTGTAACTGCCGCGTGGCACGAAGTGTCCAAAGTGCTTCATAAGGTAGTACTCGGGGGTATAGATAGCGGTGCGTGTCTTAGAGTCTACGCGGATGAGTGCGTTCTGGTCCCAACCCCACGAACTTGTACCCTTGTCCTTGAGCACCATGTTGAAGTACATGTATACGCCACAGCCGTCTTCCACATATTTCTTGATGCCCCACCAGGTGTGCTCGGCAGCACCCCAGTCAAAGGTACCGCTGCCACACTCGTTCTCGGTGCACATCATGGGCATGTCGTGGAATGTGGTGCGCATCTTCCTGATGACATCCTTGCCTTCCCACTGGAAGCCCATACCGCTCACATACTGGGCAGCATCGGGGTTGCCCATAACGGTCATGAGGTCGCTGTAGTTGCTCGTGTTCATGGTGCCGTGCCACAGTTGCACGTCCTTGTGCTCCTTCTGCATGCGCGGGCCCAGGTAGTTGATGTAGAAATTAGCGATAGACGAAGGTTTCCACGATGTGTTGGGCCAGATGTTGAACGTGTAAGGCTCATTCTGGAACATAATCATAGAGATTTTGATACCTTCCTTCTTATAGGCAGTGAGATACTTGCACAGATATTTTGAGAATGCGTCAAGCGTCTTGGGGTCTTGGAAAACCTGGTCCTCGGTACCTGCCTGAACCTGCTTTGCGGGGTCAAGCCCGTTAATCTTGTCGGCCTTGGTAGCGTAGTGGTTGTTAGTCTTCATCCATGTAGGAGGACTCCAGGGGCTTGCCCAAAGCATGAGGTCAGGATTAACCTTGAGAGCGCTCTTGATGTAGGGAATGAGACTGGTCTTGTCGTTCTTGACCGAGAAGTACTTCATGTCATAGTCACCACGAACCTCGGCATAGCTGTAGAACTTGCGCGCGAAGTCGTTGGCGGCAATCGGAGTGCGGCAATAACTGAAGGCAGCGCCGTCGGCACCGAAGAGTGCCTTGAAGACCTCGTTGCGGTCTTTCTTGCTGAGCAATTTCAGCGCGTCCCAACCCAGTTCACCAAAACAACCACCCCAACCCAGGATGTTATGCTCCTTGTAGCGGGTAATCATGATGTCGTATACCTTGTCTTGATTGAACGCTTCAACCACAACTTCGCCGCCGTTTTTGTTCCAGCGGGCGTCGTTGGTCGAACTGGTCCATTCCACCTCTATGGCGCCCACCGAGGTTGCCATTGAAGCGAGGCACAGTAACGATAATAACTTCTTAAATCTCATATTTGTAATAGCTCTTGTTTTTTCAGTTTAATTTTACTTTTCAGGGTAAGGCAGTACACTGGGAGGCTCCTGGCCCACAGCCGAGCCCCAAGCGGTGTTGCGTCGTTCACCCATCACAAGGACGAGTGTACCGCCGTTCTTAATGTCGTCGTGGCTGAACCACGCCTTCTTGAGTGTCTTGCCGTTGAGCGTAGCACTCTGTATATATTTTGCCCTGTCGGTGCAGCCCTGTGCCACAATGCGCAGCACCTTGCCGCCGGCAAGCTTCACCTTGATTTCGCCAAAGAACGGGCTACCCAGCGTGTAAGCCGGCTGACCCGGGGTGACGGGATAGAATCCCATCATAGAGAATACCACGAATGCCGACATGCCGCCGCCGTCTTCATCGCCGGGAACACCCATGAGGTCGTCGCGGAACCACTCGTGAACGAGGTCACGAATCACCTTCTGGGTCATCCAGGGCTTGCCTGCGTAGGTATACATATAAGGTATGTGGAGCGAAGGCTCATTAGCCATCGAGAACTGGCCCACATTGCCAGTGTGGTGCGGCAGTTGGCTGTAGAACTCAAATTTGTTCTTGCCAAGCCACTCGCTGAAGGTGCGGTCGAGGTTCTCGCAGAACTTCTCGCGGCCACCCATCAGGTTAACAAGGTCGGCAGGGTTGTGCTGAACATCCCAGCGATAAACCCAACCGTTGTTTTCGTCATAATAGTCACGTGCGCCCAAGCCACCGGCGAAGCGGTAGTCTATGTCGGGCAGGAAGTTACCGTCCTTATCCTTGGGATGGAAGAATCCGGTCTCGGGATTGAACAGGTTGCGGTAGTTGTAACTGCACTTGAGGTAGTGCTTAGCCTCGTCCTTGCGACCCAGTGCAGTAGCAATGCGCGAGAGACACCACTGGTCGTAAGATGTGCCCAGTGTTACGGGAATAGGCTGGCGCTTCTCAAATCCGTTCACTCCGGGGTCGGTTTCCTTCTCACCCTTGGCTAGAGCGGGAACGTAGCCGTTCTTGTGATAGAACGAGTCGACGCTGCAAGCCTTGCCACCCTGCCAGGGCATGAGTGTCTTCTCCTCAATGGCGCGGCGGGTATATTCGTAAGCCTTGCCGAGGTCAAATCCTCGCAAGCCCTTGGCCCACGCGTCGGCCACAACCGCAACACCGTGGTTGCAATTCATGCGACGAGAGTCGCCTGTGGGCGACGGGAAAGTGGGGAACCAATGGTTGCTGTCAAACTCGGCGGTACGAATGAGCGAAGTAATCATGTCAACCTCGCGGTCGGGCGAGATGAGCACACGCAGGGGGTGGGTAGCACGGTAGGTGTCCCACAACCAGTCGTCGGTGTAAAACTCGTGGCCGCTGTCCTTGTGCACCTTCTGGTCGACGGCAAGGAAATACTTTCCGTACTCGCTGAGGCACACAGGGCGCTCATAGCAGCGGTAAAGCGATGTATAAAATACCCTAAGGTCGCTTTCGTGTGCCGGAGCACTCACCTCTATCTTACCCAGTTCCTCGTTCCACTTGTCGCGAGCGCGTATTGCCACCTTGTGGAGGTCAAAATTCTTGATTTCCTTCTCAAGGTTCTCCTTGGCCTGGTCAAGGCTGATGAACGACACAGCATAGCGCACATTTACAGTGCTCTTGCCCGCAAACTGCAGTGCCACGGCACCGTGGCCGGTCGACTCGCTGTCGATGCGGCCCTTGCGCAATGCACCCGACTTAGAGGGCTTCTTGTCGAACTGAGCGTAGAAGTAGATTCTAACATTACCCCAGGTGTTCTGGTAACCCGAAACCTCCTTACCCTTCACGGTCATCTCGTTGCCATTGATAACGACAAAACCGGGATCTTTCTCACGGAAGGTGAAACGGTAGATTGCCGAATGCTCGGCGGGAGCATACTCGGCCTGCACACGCTGGCCGTCGATATCCACGCTGTAGTAGTAGGGCTTTACGGTCTCGTTGTCCCAATCGGTACCGATAACGTGACTGAGTTCCTGAGACTGGGTTGCCGAGATGTTGAACACAGCATTTTCGCGATGATTGCACACGAAAACGGGAAGTCCGTTGATGCGAGTGTCAACATAACTGCCACGTTGGGGATACACGCGCATCATACCATAGGGCACGTGCACAGTGGGCAGCGTGGGCATGAGCAGGTGGCTGATGTTGCCCATGTAGGGGTTTACATAGTCGACCGGTGCAGTAGCCTGTACTGCACTGGATGTGAGAGCCGCCAGGCACGCTATTGAAAGAATTGCATGTCGCATCTTGCTGTTCATCTGCGGTAAATGTTAATTGTTAATGTATCCCTGCTCCTGCCGCAGTGGCAATGAAGCCACTGCGGAGTGCGAGGGTGTGTTAAATCGTTTTATCAGTTGCGCTGAACACAGTTTTCAACCATCGATACCCAAGTGCCGTTGGTGTCCTTGAAGCGATAAGCCATGTGGAACACATACTGGTTGTACTTGTTGATTTCCCAGTAGTTGCTCTCGGGATCTTCGATTTGCTCAACCTCACAATCGGCATAAGGAGTGATTGTGATGGTCTTGTCGTCGTTGATAGTAGCGACGATAGCACGCTTTGCAATCTCCTCCTTGGTAACGGTTGAGGGATTGTAAGTATTAGTACCTGCAAAGAAGCGAACCTTATTCTTGGAAAGGGGAGCCACGATACGGGTAACCGAGATACCTGAAGCATCGCTACCGCGAGTCTCTACACCTGTTACCTGATAGTAAGTGGTCGACTTCATCGTTGCATAGTCGTTCTTGAGCAGCACGCGATACATGACATAGCGCTTATTCTCGTTAATCTCGTGGTTGCTCACGCTCTTAATGCGCAAGGGGATAAAATAGGTTGAATCGGGGCACAGGCCATCAGGGTTAACCTTGATGGGAAGCAGCGAATAGTTGTCCTCGCTGTTGGCCTTGAGCACAACCTTATAGTTATCGATAGAGTAGTGGCTGGGGTCGAGTTCCTTGGCATACTTGCTCTCATCAAGGTCGTAGTTGATGTAGTTGTAGTTAGGTATAGCCTCGGGGTCGTATTCAAGTTCGACAGTCACATCGCTTGAGATGTGCTCGGTACCACCACAATAAACGGTTACATAACCAGTGGTTGTCTCGCCCAACTGATGCTCAGTGCTGAAGATGTACTCAGTGTTAGAAAGCACGTAAATCACCTTCTTGTAGAGCTCACCACGGAACTGGGCGTTCTCGTCACAGCTGGTCATTGCCATTGCTACGAGCAGAGTCAGTGCAATATATAAATTACGTTTCATTGTCTTCGTTATAATTAAGTCGTTAACAATTCATTTTTCTAATTACCAACCGGGGTTCTGGTCGAGAGACTTAGACTTGCGAACCTCGTTGCGCTCGAGCGGAATGAGTACCATCTTCTTGTCGCACACGCGGTTGCGGTAGTCACTGTGGTTGACGATGGTGCGCACATAGTAGTTTGCAGCATCGGCCTCAACATTCATACCGGTGATGGGTTCTGACTCAACCTCCTCGAGAATACCCCAACGACGAACATCGTGGTAACGACGGCCCTCGCAGAAGAACTCGATGAAGCGCTCGTGGCGGATGCAGGCATCAAATGATTCCTCGGTAGCAATCTCGGCATCGCTTACAGCGGGCTGAGCTACACGGAAACGTACCTGGTTGATTGCAAACTGAGCGTCGGCAAGGTTGGCAGCGCGAGAGAGTGTGTAGCTCTCACCGCTGGGAAGAGTAACTGTGTGGCTTGTAGTGAGGTGGTTAACAGCCTCGGCATAAGACAAGAGAATCTCGGCATAACGGATGATAGCGAAGGTCTTGCTTGTGCGGGTCGAACCGTCACCATTGTACCAGTTATCCTCGGGGTGGATGTACTTCTTGAGCACGTAACCTGTGATACAGCGGTTGCGGGGCTCAGAAATAGCCTTGTCGCTACCGGCGTTAGCACCGTTGTAGTAGTAGATTGTCTGCTGGCTGAAGTTGTTGTTGCTGCAAGAAGTAGCAGGCCAGTAGCAACCGTTGAAACCTACACAAGCATAGAAACGCCACTCGCGGTTAACATACATGTTGTTAGTACCACGCAGCAGACGGTAACCCGAGTAAACCTGCTGTGCACGCAGTACGCCGGTCTCTGAGTAAGTACCGTCGGCACGGCCTTCCTCAATGGTCTCGCCATTCTTCAGGCGGAACTCGTCGATTGCCTTCTGAGGAATACACATACCGTTGTAACCACCCATGAAGATGGGGAACGACTGCTGGGTGAAGCCCTGGATAGAACCAGATGTCTTACCCCACACGAGCTCCTTGTTCTGCACGGGATAGGTAGTTCCGTTGAACATGTTGCAATAAGAACGATAAGCATCGATGTTACCTGCACCATAGGGGAAGTCGAGGTCGCTTACTGTAGCGGGCAGAGCCTCGGTCTTCTCGGTAACGTCACCAGTCTCGGTTACGCGGGGGAAGGTGTGGAGCGAATAACGCTTCATGTCCATCACGCGCTGGCAAGCTGCTGCTGCAAGAGCCCACTTATTCTCGTCGTAGGTTTGAGACACGTAGTTAACGCCGTCGGTCGAACGAGTCCATGTGCCGAAGTAGCGGCGAGCGGCAGCACCACCGTTATAAGCGGGGCTGGCAGCCTGCAGACGAACGCGAGCGATAAGACCATAGGCAGCGCCACGGGTGGGACGGCCGAAGTTGAGGATGGGCACATCCTCGGGGATGTACTTGGCAGCCTCTTCAAGTTCATTGCAGATGTACTCTACAGTCTCGTCGTAGGTTGCGCGAGCACGGTCATAGTAAGCGGCATCCTGGTTGTTGTCCATCACATCATCGCCGAGGAGGACTGAAGGACCATGAACCTGGAGAATCATCCAGTAAGAATAACCACGCAGGAAGTGAACGTAACCGAGGAGTTCGGCGCGCTGCAACGACGAGAGGTCCTTGCACTCACCTATGCGGTTGATAATCACGTTACATTTGCGAATCACCTTGTAGCAAGGAGTCCAAGTGTTCATGCTGCGCAGGTTGCTGGGGCTTACAAGACCCAGGGTAAGAGCCTTTCCGTGGAAGAGACCCTCGGTCATAAGGGTAAATATCTCGTCGGTAGCTGTTTCACCGGGAATAACGTCGTTACCGAAGATTGCACTCTCGTCGGGCAACTCACCGGCAGCACCCCACAGGTAGCGCTCCAGGTTGTTGCGACTGGTGAAAATAGAGTCATACTTCAGAGTGTCGTCAAAGTAACCGTCAACATCGAGGAACTTCTCACACGAGGTGGTAAATACCACTACCAGCACTAAAGCGAACCAAAAGAGTTTTCTTAAACTATTCATAGTGTTCATTTTATAATGTAATGTTGTGGTTGTTAGAAATTAATGTACATCTGGAATGCATAAGTGGTGGGGATGGGATAAGCACCGCCGTTATACTCGGCCTGCTCGGGATCCCACAACTTGAAGGGACTCCAAACCGCAAGGTTAGAGATTACACACTGGAGGTCAATGCTCTTAACGCCGAGGCGCTTAACCAGATGACCCGGTTCAACATGATAGTTGATGTTGATTTCCTGGAGACGCAGGTAGCGAGAGTTGGCTTTCCAGAATGTTGAATGCTGGGTGTTGTTCTCGTTCTTGCCATAGCTCAAGCGGGGGAAGAGAGCGTTGGGGTTCTCGGTTGCTGTTGTGCCCGAGTAAGAAGCGGGAGTCCAGCGGTTCTTCTGGTCGGCAACGATTGCGAGCACGTTACCGGTTTCACCGTTGTAGAAGGGGATGTAACCCTCACCGTTGGTTGTACCGTTAACATAATAGTAGTCGGTATTGCCTGTACCCTTGAACATCACACCCACCGAGAGGTTCTTCCAGCGGCCTTCGAGACCGAAACCGTACATCAGCTTGGGATAGTTGGGGTAAGACAGGGGCACCTTATCGTCCTCGTCGATCTGGCCGTCACCGTTCACGTCCTTGTACTTGATATCACCCACGGTGTATGTGCCGAAGGTCTGAGTAGGACTCTGTGCAACGTCCTGCTCGTCGCGGAAGAGACCGAGAGAGATGTAACCGCGGAACGCGTTGTTCACGTAGCCGCTGTAGTTCTGGTACTCATAGGGCTGCTCGGCCTGTTCCCAGTTCTCAACCTTGTTGGCACTGTAAGTGAAGTTACCACGAACTGTTACCGACCAGTCGGTACCGAAGTCGTGAGTGTAAGAGATGTTACCGTCGCTACCGTAGCTCTTCATCTTACCTACGTTACCGAAGGGCATCTGAGTAAGACCTACATAAGCGGGAATCTGGCTACGACGCTGGTAGATACCGTCGCGACGATCCTGGAAGAAGTCGATAACGAATTCGAGTTTCTGGCGGAAGAGCTTACCCTCGACACCGATGTCGAGTTTCTTAGCGCGCTCCCAGCGCAGGTTATTGGCACCTACGCGCTCCTCGGTAATCCAACCGTTGGTACTACCCCAGCCACCACCGCTGGTGCTTGAGTTCATCAGTGTGAGATAGGGGAAGCGCTCGTTGGTGAGGCGGTCGTTACCTACAGTACCGTAAGAACCGCGAATCTTGAGGAAGCTGAGCCAAGGCATTGAGTTACGAACGAACTCATAGCTTGTGGGAACCCAACCGAGACCGATAGAGGGGAAGAAACCGAAACGGTGACCTGCCTCGAAGTTCTCTGAACCGGTGTAACCGAAGTTGAGGTCCATGAAGTAAGTATCCTTGAAACCGTAAGTGAGACGGCCCGAAACGCCCTCGTAACGGATGGGAATTGCATACATACTGCGCAGTGAAGCATCCTTAGAGTCGATATTGCCGTCCATGGTCTGCTCGCTGCTCATGTAGTAGTAAGCCAGAGCACCCACGGTGTGGTCGCCGAACTTGCGGTCCCATGTAGCGGTACCCTCGAGGTGCCACTTGTAGTACTGTGCATCCTCGTGCGAATACTTGGCGGGCTGAGCCTCAACACGCTTAACGAGACCAAGTTCGCCAGTGTACTTACGGGTTGACGCATAGTACATCTCGGGAAGGATAGAACGGATTTCCTTAAGTGTAGAAGTGTTGTCATAAGCACCCTGGAGACGCAGTTTGAGGCCCTCGGTAATCATCGAGAGGTCTTGCTTAATCTCGAGTGTCGCCTTGCCACGGTAGTAACGTATGTTGGTCATACCGGTGTTGTTGAGCATCACATAGGGTGAATAAGCGTTGTTGGTACCGTAAGCGGGAAGTTCGCCTGTAGAGTACTTGGTGGGGATAGTGATAGGAGTAAGGTTGCGCTGTGTAGCCCACAGAGCGTCGGTATTGTTGTTACCCGGCTCCTTCTTGATAGAAACGAAACCGTCGGCACCAAAGTAAATCTGAGTAGTCTTGGTGAGGTTGATGTCGAGGTTGGCACGGTAGTTAAGAGTGTTGTAGCCTACTGCAGTCGAGTACTTAGAAGACTTGTCCTGACGGTAAGCGGCACTTTCCATGCTTGTACCCAGTGAGAGATAGTAGCGCGCGAGGCTACCACCACCGCGAGCATTGATGTAATAGGTCTGGGCGAATGAGTTCTTGTGGAGAACTTCCTTCTGCCAGTTTACATCGGGGTACAGGTCGGGGTCAAGGTGATACTTGATGATGTCGAGTTCGATGTCGCTGTAAAGGGGAGTGTTGCCGCGCACCTCGCGAGCCTCGTTGGCGAGCTTAGCATACTCGTAAGAACTGAGGTACTCGGGCATGTTGGTAAGGTGCGACAGGGTGAAGTTGGCACGACCGGTAATCTGGAGGCGGTCGGCAGTACCACGCTTGGTAGTAACAAGTACTACACCGTTAGCACCACGCACACCATACACTGCAGTGGCACTCGCATCCTTGAGGACTGAGAACGACTCGATGTCGGTGGGGTCAATCTCGCTGAGGTTACCCTCGAGACCGTCGATGAGCACCAGCGCGCTGCTGTTGGCACCGAAGGTACCGATACCGCGAATCCAGAACTCAGAGATGTTCTTACCGGGCTCACCACTCTTCTGTATAGAAATCACACCGGGGACGCGACCACCGAGCATGTTCTGGATGTTGGTGGCAGGAGCCTGAAGGTCCTTGGCATCGACAGCGGTGATAGCACCCACGGTACTAATCTTACGCTGGCGAGCGAGACCTACAACGACTGTTTCCTCAAGCATTGTGCTTGCGATACCCATTGTAATTACCACGTCCTTAGCCGACTTGGTGACAGCATACTCTTGCTTGTCGTAACCCACGAATGAGAATACGAGCACGTCGTTCTTGCCAGCCTTGATAGTAAACTTACCATCGGCATCGGTCGATGTACCAGCACCGGGACGGTCCTTGGCATAGACAACCACGCCGGGGAACGGTTCGTTGGTCTCGTCAAGGACGGTACCCGATACCGTTAACTGCTGCGCCACCGCTGTGAGCGTGCAGCATACCAATAATATTATAGCAAATAATTTCTTCATATCATTAGAATAGATTTATTAAGTATTGCTTATCACTCTCACATTACTCGATAGCGAGACGACGAATACACTGATTCTCGTAATCGGCAACATAGATGATACCTTCCTTGTTGATACAAACGCCGAAGGGACGGTTGAACAGGGCAATCTCGGGGCTACCGTCCTGGTAACCGCTCTTGCCAGCCTGACCGATAACTGTACTAACCTTACCGCTGGGGGTAACCTTGCGAATCACGTGGTTGTCGGTATCGGCGATATACATGTCGTCGTTCTCATCAAGGATGAGCTGGCGGGGATTGTAGAACATTGCCGAAGCACCGTTACCATCGATATAACCCGACTTACCCGAGATACCTGCGATGAGGGTGTGGGCACCGGTCTTGGTGTTGTAGCTGTAGATACAGTGGTTGTTGGTGTAAGCAAGGTAAAGAACCTCGGGGTGCTTGGTCGAGAAAGCGGTGTAAGAGTCACTACCGCTCATGAGACCTGCAGCAACCTGGGTCATAAGACCTGTCTCGGGGTTGAACTTGTAGAGGATACCGTTCTTAGCACGGACGTACATGAAGCCATCGACTGTACACATTGCAAACGAGTGCTTGAAGTCGAATGTGAGGCTCTCGCCGGTGTTGGGCTTGAACGAGTGCTTGATGGGGCTCCACATGTTCTCGCTCGACATTGTCCAGTAGTCCAGACCGTTGTCGGTGGGGATGTATACTGTCTTACCATCGTCGAGCATACAGGGTTGGTTAAGGGGCGCGCCGGTGTCGGGGATGAGCAGGCGGCTCACGTCCTCGTCCTCGTTCACAAGGATTACCTTATTATTATTGTAATAACTGTCGCGGTTACGCAACGAAGCGAAGATGTTGTTGTCCTGGTCTACTGCCAAGTAAGTAACAGGGGGGATAGAAGTCTGCGCAAGGCTACCCATAACGATTTCGTCGGGGGCACCCACGATACCACACACGGTGGTAACCACAGTCTGAATCTGATACTTGAATGTCTTGTCATACTCGACACGCTTGTCACCGACCATGACGGTAATCTTACAATTCACAACGCCATTCTCATCGCCTTCACCCGGCTTGCGGGGAACGATAGCGTAAATCTTGTTGCCGATTGCCGAAATAACTGCGGCGGGTTTCTCATTTACATAAACCTGAATCTTTTCGGCGTCAGAACCAAAGTTATCACCGTTAAGGATAATCTTGGTTGCAACACCGCCCGAGTCGGGATAGAAGTCGGACAGGGTTACAGGCTTAGAAGGATCATATTCGGGTCCTTCCTTCTCCTTTGATCCTTCGCAAGAAACTGCGAGGACCAGCACAGCCAGCATGGCCAGCAAAGTGCTTAGTTTTTTAAGTAATGCCATATAATTAGTTTTTTGTTTATTGTTTTCTTATTTCTTGTAAAGACGGAACAGACGCACCTGGTCGTTGGGCGATGAGTATACGAGGTTATTACCGTCGAATACTGCAGCATTGCCGGTCCAGCACTCAACGCAGCGTGCCTCGTCGAGTTTGCTGACATCGATGCCCAGGGTGGTGAGGTCGAGTGTTACCTGCTGGTTGCCCACGCTGTAGTTGAAGTGAGCCACGATGTAACTGTCCTCGGTCTCGTGATAGAACAGGTCTACCGAGTTGTTGGCGCCATAAAGTTTGTGGCCGTAAGCGGGACGGAACGACTGACCCAAATTGATGATTTCGTTCACGCGAGCATTGCTGGTGTACTTAATGCAATGTTCCTGTGAACTTTCGGTACCTATATAACTGCCCTCGGTGCTAAGGTTGTCGCCCAGGATGCAGTAGCCTGTAACGGCAGCAGTGGTGATGCGCGACATGTTCTCGGCAGCACTGCGGTCACCCATCACGAGGTGGTCGGGGTCGTTAAAGCAGTAAATGCGGTTGAGCCACC
>DCGA01000035.1 GCA_002314465.1 bacterium UBA1790
ATCTGACCATCGGTAATAGAGATTACGTTGGTGGGGATGTAAGCACTAACGTCGCCAGCCTGTGTTTCGATGATGGGGAGCGCGGTGAGTGAGCCACCACCCTTCACCATGGGCTTGAGAACCTCGGGAAGGTCGTTCATTACCGAAGCCACTGCCTGGTTGTCGTTAATCTTGGCAGCACGCTCCAGGAGACGGCTGTGCAGATAGAAGATATCGCCGGGGTAAGCCTCGCGGCCCGAGGGGCGCTTGAGGATGAGCGAAATCTCACGGTAAGCCACGGCGTGCTTAGAAAGGTCGTCGTAGATTACGAGAGCATCGCGGCCGGTGTCGCGGAAGTACTCGCCGATGGCAGCACCAGCGAAGGGTGCGTAGTAGCGCATAGAAGCCGAGTCGGCAGCAGTAGCTGCAACAACCACGGTGTAAGGCATAGCGCCCTCGGCAGTGAGTTTGTTAACCAGGGCAGCAACTGTCGAAGCCTTCTGACCGATTGCCACGTAGATGCAGTAAACGGGCTTGCCGGCCTCGTAGTTAGCCTTCTGGTTGATGATAGTATCGATAGCGATTGCAGTCTTACCAATCTGGCGGTCACCGATGATGAGCTCACGCTGGCCACGGCCAATGGGAATCATTGAGTCTATAGCCTTGAGACCGGTCTGCAAAGGCTGGTTCACGGGCTGGCGGAAGATTACACCGGGAGCCTTGCGCTCAAGAGGCAAGCGCACGCGCTCACCGTCGATGTTTCCGCGACCGTCGATGGGCTCGGCCAGTACATTTACTACGCGGCCCAGGAGGCCCTCGCCCACCTGGATTGATGCGATCTCACCGGTGCGGCGCACCTTCATATTCTCGGCGATAGAGTCGACTTCGTTGAGCAGGATCACACCCACATCACTCTCCTCGAGGTTCATGGCAACGCCGGTAACACCGTTCTCAAACTCTACGAGTTCGTTAGCCTCTACATTCTCAAGGCCGTAAACGTGAGCCACACCGTCACCAACCTCAAGCACTGTACCCACTTCTTCAAATGAGACGTTGCGCTCTATGTCGCTGAGTTGTTGTTTTAATATTTCACTAATTTCACTTGGGTTTATCATCTCGCTTTAACTTAGGAGTTTTAAACGCAATTTCTTTAATTCATTTTTCACCGAAGCATCGAGGAGCATATCACCCACCCTGACGGTGAAACCGCCAATGAGTTCGGGGTCAATCTCGGTGCTAATCTCCAGGGTGGCGTCACCCAGTTGCTTGCGCACGATGTCGATGATGTCTTGAATCTCTTTCTCGGGCAGCTGGGTTGCGGTGGTTACCTCAACCTTAGCGATGTTGTGCTGCTCGCGATACAGACTCACGTAGGATAGCGCAATCTTGCGCAAGAAGTCAGCGCGGTTGTTTTTAATGATGAGAAAGATGAACTTGTCGAGCGAACTACCGGGCTTAGCGCCGGCAGCAAGCACCATCACGCGGCCCTTCTCCTCGTTAGAGATGTAAGGGTTAAGCATGACGCGCTTGAGCTCGTCTACGGCAGTGTTGCGAGTAAGGAACTCGCGCAGCTGCTCATAGGTCTCGTCGCAGTCGCCGTTCTCTTTAGCCAGCTTATACAGCGCCTTGGCATATCGGCTGGGGATAAGTCCGTCGTTCATCTTCTATCAGTTTTTAGTCTCAACCTCGTTCAAGTATTTCTCGACCAGTTCCTGCTGGGCCTTGTCGTCGCTGATGCGTGAGCGCAGCACCTTCTCGGCAATCTGCAGAGCGATTTCGCTCACCTCTTGGCGCAACTGCTTCTCGCTCTCACGGCGTGATTGCTCGATTGAGAGCTGAGCGGCCTCAGCCACTTTCTTAGCTTCTACGGCAGCCTCACCGCGTGCGTCCTCGATAATCTGGTTGCGCATCTTAGTGGCGTCGCGAAGGATGTCGGCCTGTTGTCCTCTTGCCTCGGCTACGAGTTTGTCGGCTTCGGCTTTGGCGTTGTCGAGATGCTGCTTAGCCTCTTGGGCATAGGCTACACCGTTGTCGATGAGCTCAGCGCGTTCATCCATACTCTTGATGATGAACGGCCATGCATACTTCGACAGGATGAAGTAGAGCCCCAGGAAGGCAATAAACATCCAGAAAACCAGGCCAAATTCAGGCGTGAAAAGTTCCATCTAATTAAGAAACTGACTGGTTATAAATTACATTACGATTGCGAGCACGCAAACGATGAGTGCGAGGAATGCAACACCCTCAATAAGAGCTGCAATCACGATCATGTTTGAACGGATGTCGCCTGTTGATTCGGGCTGACGAGCGATAGACTCCATTGCCGAGCCACCAATCTTACCAATACCGATACCAGCTGCTACTGCTGCGATACCTGCTCCGAGAGCTGCACCAAGGTTTGCAAGTGCTTCTACTAAAATAAGTCCTAACATAGTTGTAATTTTTTAATGTTATTGTTGTTGTTATTTATTAATTTCGTTTAGTTTGTTTCATTTAACTTTCTCTTCATGCTCCTCGTGGATGTGCGACATCGAGATGAACATGGTAGAAAGGATGGTGAACACATAAGCCTGGATGAAACTTAC
Organism: bacterium UBA1790; assembly: GCA_002314465.1. Classification (GTDB taxonomy): domain Bacteria; phylum Bacteroidota; class Bacteroidia; order Bacteroidales; family Muribaculaceae; genus Sodaliphilus. The sequence goes on from DCGA01000035.1 coordinate 2,565, forward strand.
CAGTGTGTCGAGAATGAGCATGAACAGTGACAGCACGAGTGACAGTACGCTTGTGGCTCCACCGGCTACTACGCCAAAGAGGGCAGTAAAGATGAAGATGAGAAGCATGAACACTATCACTACCATGTGACCGCTCATCATGTTGGCAAAGAGACGAATCATCAGCGCGATGGGCTTGGTGAAGATACCCAGAATCTCGATGATGGGCATCAGGGGCATGGGGCACTTGAGCGCCATGGGCACATCGGGCCACAGGATTTCCTTCCAGTAATGCTTGGTTCCTGTGAAGTTGGTGATGAGGAATGTGCACAGGGCAAGTACCAGGGTTACCGAGATGTTGCCGGTGAGGTTGGCACCGCCGGGGAATATCACGATAAGTCCCAGCAAGTTCATCGTGAGGATGAAGAAGAACACTGTGAGCAGGTAGGGACCATACTTGGGAGCCTCGGCGCCCATGATGGGCTTGATGGTATCGCCATAGACGAAGTCTACAACGAGCTCAAGCATACCCTTGCCGCCACGCGGAGCCTTGAGGCCATTGCGCACATACCAACGCTTGAGGCCGAACACCAGCAGGCACACAACGAGTGCCGAGATGAAGATGCCGCAAGCATTCTTGGTGATGGAGAGGTCGATGGGACGAACCTCGCTGCCATCGGCCAGCACTTCTACAACCTTGTTGTTGTAGTTACCCTCATGGGCAATCTTGAAGTGCTCGAAGGTATCACCGCCTGTAACGCGACCCGAGCTGAACACGTGCCATGAACCGTCGTTGGCGCGCACAATCACGGGCAGAGGGATGCGCTTGCTGTGTGAGAAGGGAACCTCCCACCCGTAGCTGTCGCCCAGGTGTTCAAAGATTATCTCCTTCACTGCAGGCATGCCTGCCTCGCCCTCATGAGAGTGACGTGCCGCATCGGTATATCCCCAGGCCATGAGAGCAAGCACTGCAACAGCGATTATTGCGGTTATTACTTTTTTCATAGACTAATTAATAAAGACATACCGACACCACATTGTTCTTGATATCAGCCACTCCGCCCAGGATATCGCGGGTGCTTGTCTCCTGCTCGGTGACATAGGTCACGCGACCGGGCTTCAAGGCGGCGATGAGGGCGGCATGATTGTCGAGCACCTGGAACAAGCCATGCATGCCAGGCAGGGTAACAGACTTAACTGTTCCCTCAAACTCAATTTGATCAGCCGATATGATTTTCAGTGTCATATAGGGAGTAAATAATTATTGTGTTTTGGCTTCACGCCGCAATGGGCGCGGGCCGTTTACTTTTTATATCTCTCGTGAAGAGGGGTGTTAAACCTCGGCAAGAAGTTTCTTACCCTTCTCGATAGCCTCGTCGATGGTACCAACGCTGAGGAATGCCTGCTCGGGCAGGTAGTCGACCTCACCGTCGAGAATCATCTTGAAGCCGCGGATGGTCTCGTTGAGGGGCACCATTACACCGGGAAGGCCGGTGAACTGCTCGGCAACGAAGAACGGCTGTGACAGGAAGCGCTGTGCGCGGCGTGCGCGAGATACTACCAGCTTATCCTCGTCGCTCAACTCGTCAACACCAAGGATGGCGATGATGTCCTGGAGCTCGTTGTACTTCTGCAGCAGGTGGATAACACGCTGTGCCACGTCGTAGTGCTCCTCGCCGATGATGTGCGGGTCCATGATGCGCGATGTCGAAGCCAGGGGGTCAACGGCGGGATAGATA
>DCGA01000017.1:0-2189 GCA_002314465.1 bacterium UBA1790
GGTTGCTTAGGGGCCTTGCTGGCCTTGGCTTTCGAGCCCGAAGACTTCACGTTGACCTTGTTGTTGCCCAGATAGGTGCGAACACATCGGAAGCCGACGAATGAGCGCTGCTCGTTCTGATACTCCCATGAGCGGATATCGGCGCGGATGAAGTGCTCGGCATCCTTCCACGAACCGCCGCGAATCACCTTGCGCTTCAAGCGGTATGGGTCCTCCTTGGCTGCATTGTATTGATAATCAGGGTTGATGTCGCTGGTGCTATGCACACCCGACTCGCTCCAGGCGGTCGAGGTCCACTCGGCTACGTTGCCCGACATGTCATAGAGCCCGAAGTCGTTGCTGGAATAAGCTCCTACAGGCGAAGTGATAATGTAGCCATCGCGGCTGTAGTCGCCATTGCCAGGCTTGAAGTTGCCATTGTAACAACCCTTGTCGGTGTGAGGCATATCGGTCTTCCACGAGAAGGTCTGGTCGTTGTTGCCGGCACGGGCAGCATATTCCCATTCGGCCTCGGTAGGGAGGCGATAGGGCTCGACGTCGATGCCGCGCATACCGAAGCTTGACTTCAGGAACTCGGTGCGCCACTGACAGAAAGCGGTTGCCTGTTCCCAGCTGACACCTACTACAGGATAGTCGTCGTAGATGGGCGAAGAGAAGTAGTATCGGGCATACTGGTCGGTGTAGGCATTGGCAAAATCGTTGACCCAGACGGTAGTATCGGGGTAGATATTGACGATGTAGGTGTTGAGGAAGTCGAAGGCACTGGACAGTGGACGAACAACCGTAGCACGCTGGATATTGCCATCGTCGTCGATAAACGCAGTATCCTTCGAGATGGTGATCTGGGCATCGTAGTCGACTGGATGGTCGGTGTTCAGGTCACGCAACTCAGGATTGAGACGATAGCGGCGCTGAGCATACGATTTGTAGTCGAAAATCTCGTAGCGATAATTCATCTGCGAAGCATCGAGCATCTTCTTGCCCGTGATGGGGTCGATGGTATAGACGCTCTCGATAGCACGCTGCTCGTCTTCGTTGGGCTTGCGCCACGGAATAGCCTTAGACCAATTGAGGTGTGGAGTGACGGGTTCGCCGTACTTGTCCTCTTCGATCTTGAACTCCTCGTTGCCGCCGTAAGCGGGGTCGGCGAGTCGCTCGCGGATAATGGAGTCGCGCACCCAGTATACAAACTGTTTGTACTTAGAATTGGAGATTTCGGTCTCATCCATCCAGAATGCATCAACCGATACACCATGGGCAGTTGAGTCAACGCCCCAAATTGAATCTCGCTGTGAGGGACCCTCACGCATCGAACCGCAGTCAATGAGAACCATGCCGTAGGGAGTGGGCTCGCTAAAGGTGGTAGCGCCCACGCCAGTAACCTCACCGCCCACAGGCATAGACCTGCGTGCGGCACCACACGATACCATAACGATTGCGATTGTCAGTATAAATAAAACCTTTTTCATATTCTACATTATTCGAATACTCTTATGTTTGTTTCTGTTTTTTTCTCCCATGTCGAGTTTCACGTTGTATCCTACGAACAACTCGTGGCTGCCACTGGTGGCCTTGCGCATCTCGGAGATTGCATAGTCGTAGGAGTAACTGATGAAGAAACCCTTGTAATTGGCTCCCAGCAGCAGCGATACCGCGTCTTTGTGACGGTAGGCGACACCACCGCTCAGGAACTTGTTGTAGCGCACTCTGGCTGTTGCTTCGGCCTGATAAGACTGCAGGTCGGTCTTGAAAAACACAGAGGGCTGCACTTCAAATAACGTGTTTTTTATGGGGATATTGCTTCCGGCCATAAAATAATATAATCGAGGCACGTCAAACTCGTATACTTTTTCCTCGTCGTTCTCAAGTTTGAGCGACACTGTGGGGGCTGTTGCGTGCATTGCCGAGATGGCAGTCCAGAACCACTTGTGCTGGAACATTACGCCGGCGCTCACGTCGAGTCCGTTGCCGGTGACGTCGGTCTGGGGGATAGCGTCATCGTTGCTTTCATGGGCGTCGTCGCCCTCGGGGATAATGATTTCGCTACCCTTGAAGGTCTCGTTGATGAGTCCCACCTGAGCACCCACGCTCAGTTCGCCGCCCAGCATTTTCTTTTTCCATGCCAGTTGCACGCCAGCCTGCAGCGAGCGGTAAAGGCCCTCGCTCTGCTGTTGCACCACGGCACCCAC
>DCGA01000017.1:2199-5974 GCA_002314465.1 bacterium UBA1790
TGGCAACTTGAATGGCATGTCGCCGGTGGCGATAAACGCCATGGGGGCATGCTTTACACCCAGCCATTGCAGGCGGCTGCCCACGTTGATGTGGATGGCGTCGATGTTGCCTATGGCGGCAGGGTTATAATAGTTGGGCACATTCCAGTACTGCGTGAGCTGCGCGTCGGTCTGCGCATGAGCATGCAGCAATCCTGCCAGTGCGAGCACCAGCAGCGACAAGAGGCGGTATGTGCGTTTGCTATGTTGCATTGTTTATTCGAAGTTAAAGGTGATAACCACCATGTTGTTCTGTAATTTGTCCACGCTCTGGGTGAATCGCATCAGCTCGGGGTTGTCCTGCAGGTCGGTGCGGTTCTTGTCGAGGATGTTCTTGAGTCCGAAGCAGAACTTAACCTCGGGACACAGTTTGAAGAACGGCAAGTAGAAGTCGCATCCCATGCCCACTGTGAGCATGGCGTCCATGCGGTTAACCTTGAGCTGCTGGTTGTGCTCCTTGCCCAGGTTCCAGGTGGGCATAATGCCCGCGGTGACATAGGGGCGCAGGTTGTGGTAGCGCAGCGACGACACCTTGAGGTCGATGGGCAGCACCAGATAGGTGGCCTTTACATTCTGGCTTTGACGCAGGTGTGTGGTTTCGCTTTCCTCGCTACCTAGCGAGTTGCGGAATTGCACCACCTTGTTGCCGAAGTACATACCCGGCGAAACGCGCAGGTTGAAGTGCTTGCCCAGTCGCCAATCGGCCAACACGTTGACGCAGAAACCCGGAGAGTGCTGGGGCACATCGGCCCACCACTGCTCGCCATCTTCGGTGATAAAACCGTTGTTTGTGATGTTGAGGTCTTGGAAATTGGCACCCACCGAGAAACCGAAGTGAATCTTCTTCATATCGGCATACTGGCGGTTCAGAATCTTGTCATTGTCCTGAGCCACAGCCGCAAGCGCACTCAGCGCCAGCACGATAAAGCAAATATGTTGTTTCAAAAAACGAGTCATTGTAAAGTTAATAACGCATTTTTTGTCAACTTATTGCAAAAAAAATGAAAAAACCCTCTTTTTTCGCCGATTGCATGTCGGGCAACGGGTGAGATGACCGCCGAGGGGGCGATAACGGCGTGTGTTATTTCAGGCGCTTGAAGAGGGGGTGGAGCAGGGTGGCGGCAAGCAGGGTGAGCGGCAGGGTGATGGGCCAGTTGTAGCCGTAGAACTCGGGGTGGCCGAAGTGGCCTGCGATGGTGGCGATGTAGCGGCTGTAGAAGAATGTTACCAGCGACGACAGCATGTACACCTCCAGATTGATGCTTCCCAGCCATGTCATGGGGCGGGTGAGCATCAGTCGGCCCACAATTCCTTCGCTGCCGTTGAGCACCACGCACATGGCGATGATGAGCGACGCGGGAATCCACCACACGGCTATGTCCTCGCAGCAGTCGAGCCACGACATGCGGCCCACGGCGATTATCACCGCCACGGCAACGGCGATGACGCCTAATTCAAATAATGACGCGCGCTTGCGCACGCATGAGCCTATTTTCTCCTCGAGAGCGGGCAGTGATGCACCGAGCACCATGCCCCAGATGAACTCGCCCAGCCGGATGAGCGGCATCACGAAGAGCCAGTCGCGCACATCTTGCGATACGACACCCATTACCACGCAGTGCAGCGCCATCACGCCGATGGCGAGCATCCACTTGTGTTGCAACTTCATGCGGGAGAACAAGCGGCTGAGCAGGGGGTAGCAGGCATAGCACACCAGCAGTGCGCTGAGGAACCATGTGGGCTTGTTGACCGAGAGATATACGTCACGCACGGGTATCCACGTCTGCACGAGCAGGGCATTGGCAACAAGCGACCAGTCGACCTTGAGTGCCCCCATGGGCAGCAGCACTGCGGCAAGCATGACGAACACCAGCCAGTGCACGGCATAGATGCGCTTGGCACGCGGCCACAGCCATTCACGCAGGCTGCAATCTACCGTGGGGTGACGCATGGCGAGCATGGCACCGCTCATCACGAAGAAGAGCGATACAGCCATGTGGGCAGCCTCGGTGAGGGCAAGAATGGGTGTGTGGTAGAGAACTATCACCACCACAAGCAGTCCGCGCCACGAGGCCAGGGTCTTGTACATGATTATTATTTATAAAAAGATGTGTAGTTAGACGCGCGATGACGCCAGCCGCGCAGGCGGTAGATGGCGTTGTAGACAGGGCGCCACAGGGTGAACAAGGGCACCGACAGGCGCAGGGCGGGCGCTTGCAGTAGGCGGCAGTTCTTGATGAACGACAGCACTGCCGGTATCCATGTGAGCAACAGCACTGCGGCTACAACAGCCCAAACGGCGGTGTTGAGGGGTGCCAGGGCCACTGCAGCGGCAAGGCAGCCCAGTCTAATCCAGTAGGCCCAACTCATGATAGCCTGCACGATGAATGCACCACGGCGCACCTTGTGTGAAGTGAAGTCGCGTCGCATCTTGAGCAGAGCATGGGCGTGGGGCAGTTCGCCGTAGTAAACGGCGAGTTGGCTCTCGGGAGCGATCTCCACGCGGGTATTGGTGGGAGTGGAAATCTCGGCGAGGAACACATCGTCCTCACCCCACTGCAGGTCCATGGTGTTGGCAAATCCGCGTACGTTGAAGAACAACTGCTTGCGATAGGCCATGTTGTCGCTTGTGCCACGGTAGGGGTGTCCTTTCACAGCGCTGGTGAGCCATTGCACGCCGGTGGTAACGGTGTCGAAGATGCGCATGAAGCGTCCGAGGTGCTTGTCGTGCTTGTAGCGGTAGTGTGAGTATCCCAGCACGATATCGGTCTCGGGGGTGAAGTTGCGCATCATCAGGCGCAGCCATTGGTCGTTGGTGGGGCGGCAGTTGGCGCTTGTGGTAAGTACGATGTCGTAGTGTGCGGCCTTGATTCCTATCATGAGCGCGAGTTTCTTGCGAGACAACGAGCGAGAGCCGTAGGGGGCAAATGTGATGTGCAGGTTGGGGAAGTGAGCCTTCATCTCGCTCAGCATGTCGCTGGTAGCCTCGGCGTTACTGTCGACCACTACAATCACCTCGTGTTGCGGGTAGTCCTGGTGAAGCACCAGCGGGAGGAACTGCGAGAGTTGGAAAGTCTCGTTCATGGCATCGACCACGATAGAAACGGGTGGCAGTTCGTCGGAGTATTCACGCTCCTGTTCGGTGCGCTCCACAAAGCGTGACAGCGCAATAGTGCGGCTCCATTGCCACACCACATATATGATGGCGAGTACTGCGGCAACACCGGCAAGTACCCACGCCAGCATGGGTATATCAAGTGAGAAATAAAGATTCATCGCGTTTAGATGTTTAATAGACTGCAAAGGTACTATTTTTTTGCGAAAAGAGGAAGAACGAAGTCGAAAAACACAATTCGTCATTACAGGTTGACACACATAAAAAAGAGGAAAAATACATCATTATATATAAATGTAGGAAAAAATGATGTAATTTTGCAGACAAATAGATGAAATGAACAAATTCTTATTTGGCAAATGAAACAGATATTTAGTATTGTAGCGATGCTTGTGTTTTGGGTGACGGCTGCTGCCCAAAGCAATGATTCCATTCCCTCTGTTGAACCGGCAGACAGCATTCCTGTTGTGGAGCAGGAACTGCCTCAGGAGGCTGAGCAGGAGGTGCCTGCCACGGGCGAGGTTCATCCCATCTCGTTGTTGCTCGATGCTCCTGTGAGTGTGGGCGACGACGCGACAGGCCGCAGTTATATGGACCGCATCAGTCCCAAGTATGGTTACT
>DCGA01000017.1:6006-15699 GCA_002314465.1 bacterium UBA1790
AGTTCTCGTTCACGACAATCCCCCTTGTTGTGGGCGGCTTCATTGCCAAGGCCGACAAGAAGAACTTCCGCCGTGCGCGAGTAGACTTTGAACCCAAGTTCCACAACACGATGGACAACTATACCCAGTATATTCCCCTGGCAGCAGTGTGGGGCATGAAGGCGTTCGGTGTAGAGGGCCGCAGCAACTGGCCTCGTTTTATCGTGAGCAACGTATTCTCGGCAGCTGTGATGGCTGGTATCGTCAACGGCGTGAAGTACTCGGTAAAGGAAATGCGCCCCGATGGTTCCACCCGCAACTCGTTCCCCTCGGGACACACGGCTACAGCCTTTATGGCTGCAACCATCCTGCACAAGGAGTATGGCCTCACACGCAGTTCGTGGTACTCGGTGGGAGCCTATTCACTCGCTACAATAACCGGTGTGATGCGTTCGCTCAACAACCGCCACTGGATAAGCGACATCATGGTGGGTGCGGGCATCGGTATCATCAGTACCGACCTGGGCTACCTGTTCACCGACCTTATTTTCAAGAACAAGGGCATCCTTCGCCATGACAAGGAAGGCCTGACCGACATTCGCCAGCATCCTTCGTTCTTCTCGGGAAGCCTTGCGTCAACCAAGCCATTCGGTACACTTGAGATAGGCGACGAGGTGATGACCGAGGTGTACAAGGGCCTCGACAAGGTGGAAGGTCTCAACAAGGACAACCTGTTGCTGCCCCGTCTCAAACTGGGGTTGAGCACGACGGTTAATGTGGAGGGTGCTTATTTCATCAATCCTTATGTAGGATTCGGCGGGCGCCTCGATGTGACTACAATGCCCGTAATGGCCGATAACCTCAACGTGTTCAGGGTAAGCGTATATTCACCCGACGGTTCACAGGCAATTGAGTCTCCGTTTAAGAGCCCACAAACTGCACAAGACAAGGCCGCGTTGATCAATTACTTCAGAACCCAAAATGTGCACCGCTACTCAATGTATCCGGGCCACAGTTTCATGCAGAGTGTTGACCACCTGCCATTGTTCACTGCCCAGCTGGGTGTATATGGCTCACTCCCGTTGTCACGCCGTTGCGCATTGGGCGCCAAGGCACTCTTTGGCCGACGCATTGCCGGTTCTTGTGACCTGGACTCATATAAAGGTATTATCGATGAAAAATACCTTGACGACTCGTTTGACCCAAACACATTGGACTACAACAATCCTGAAGACCTCAAGGTTGTGGACAACTTTTTCTCGCAGTGCTACGAGTACATCGACCTGGATGTGAAGAACTCGTTTGCTTTCACTACCGGTGCGAGTTTCACAGTGCTGCTGCGCCAGAATATGGGTTGCAAACTCTTTGTTGACTATACAACCTCGAATTTCGACTATGAGTTGACTTTCGCTCGCGTAGACTATCCTTACCTGTATGGTTTTCTTTATGACGACACTCCCGACGACTCTAAGTTTTTAAACACGGCGTCGTCGTCTCACAAGCGTCGCCTCAATACAATAACAAGCGGCATCGCGATTCAGCTCAACTTCTAAACAGACAAAACACTTGCGAGGTTTTCCTCATTTGTCAGTGAAAAAAATACCCGCGTAGTACGTGATGTTACCCTAAAAGTGTTTCATTTTTCGGGTATTAGTGTGCTAATTGGCGAAAAAATAGTAAATTTGCAGCCCGATGAAGATAGGAAACATAGATTTGGGTAACCGTCCGGTGATGCTCGCTCCCATGGAGGACGTGACCGACCAGTCGTTCAGGCAGATATGCCGTGAACAGGGTGCCGACATGGTTTATACCGAGTTTGTGAGCGCCGATGCGCTGATTCGCAACATCAACAGCACGTTGCGCAAACTCGTCATTGCCCCCGGCGAACGCCCTGCCGCTATCCAGATATATGGCCGCGATGTCGATTCGATGGTCGAAGCCGCCCGCATAGCCGAGGCTGCGCAGCCCGAGGTGATAGACATCAACTTCGGTTGTCCCGTGAAGAAAGTAGCGGGCAAAGGTGCCGGCGCCGGCATGCTGCGCAACATTCCCCTGCTGCTCGAGATTACCCGCGAGGTTGTCAAGGCGGTGAAACTTCCTGTTACGGTCAAGACCCGTCTGGGCTGGGACCACAACAGCAAGATAATCGTGGAACTTGCTGAGCAACTGCAGGGCTGCGGCATCCAGGCGCTGTCGATTCATGGCCGCACGCGCTCGCAACTCTACAACGGCGATGCCGACTGGACACTCATAGGCGAGGTTAAGAACAACCCCCGCATGCACATACCCATCATAGGTAATGGCGACATCACCACACCTCAGAAGTTGGTCGAGTACTACGACCGCTACGGTGTGGACGGCATCATGGTGGGCCGTGCATCCATAGGCGCTCCGTGGATATTCCGCGAGATGAAGCACTACATGGCCACCGGCGAGATGCCCGAAATCACCGACACCGAGAAGATGGCTCTGGTGCGCCGCCAGATAGATGAGAGCATCGACCGCATAGACGAGCACCGTGGCATTCTGCACATACGCCGCCATCTTGCCGCCACGCCGCTCTTCAAGGGTATATACAACTTTAGGGAGACGCGCATAGCAATGCTGCAGGCCAATACCCGCGACGAACTCGTGGCAATCCTCGACCGCGTGGAGCGTGATATACTCCCTTACCGAGAACAGAAAATTTTATAAAAGATATAAACACCAAAAACAAAAAAGGAAATAGAAATGAATACAACTAAAAAAATCCTTAGCACACTTTTATTGATGCTCGCATGTGTTGCGGCAAATGCACAGACACAACAGGTTGAAAAATTCAACGTGAAGGTGGGTGATTTCTCTCACCTCTATCTTATGGACAATATCGATGTGGTGTATATCCAGGACGCGGCCAAGGCTGGTACAGTGACATTCACTGCCACAAAGCGCATGGCCAACTGCATTATATTTACCAACAACGGCAAGGGCAAACTCAAGATTGAGGTGCAGGAAGACCTCATCGGCAACGCCAAAACCCCGGTGCTCACAATCTATTCAAGTAACCTCACCGATGTGGAAAACGCTGCCGACAGCACTCTCACCGTCAAGTCGCTTGAGGTGGGCGAGAGATTCGGCGTGAACTCTACTGCCAACGGTAATGTTGTTCTCAAAAAGGTGGACGTGGGCGAACTCTCATTAAGTTCGTTTACCGGCAAAGGTTATATCAAGGCAAGCGGCAAGTGCAAGAAACTCTATGCACGCGTGCTGGGCAAGGGCATTATCTATGCCGAGGACCTCGTGGCCGACGAAATCGCTTGCCGCTCAACCGGCAACGGCCTCATCCAGGTAAACATCAACGGTGGCGAACTCAACGTGAAGGGCAGCGGTAACGGAAAGGTCCTGTATCGCGGTAATCCCGGCAAGATTGTCACCCACAAACTCCTGGGTTCGCTCAAGGTTGAACCGATGGAAAAATAACAATACACGCTAATACTAACTACTTGAAATGAAACATGTAATCTCGGCCTTCGCCATGTGTTTGCTGCTCCTTTTCGCATCGTGCGCTAAGGACGACTTGTCGTGGCAAGACGAGATTGCCGGCCTCAAGAGCGAACTTGCCAACCAGAAGAAACTCATCGAAGCCCTGCAGAACGATGCCCGCATCGTGAGCATCACACAGGGGACCGATTCTTACACCATCAAGTTCACCAACGGCCAGACCATAACGCTCACCAACGGTAAGACGCCTGTCATGTCGATAGGCGACAACGGCAACTGGTATATCAACGGTGAGGACACCGGCAAGCCTTCGCGCGGCCAAGACGGTCAAGACGGTCAAGACGGCGAGGATGGTGATGACGGCATCACTCCCACCGTCGAAATCAAGAACGGCACATGGTGGATTAACGGTGAGGATACCGGCATCAAGGCTCAGGCCCAAGACGGAAATGATGCCCCGCGCATCATAAGCGTCATCGACCACTACACCTACATGGAGTTTGTCTTTGACGACGGCAGTATCATTTCAAGTCCCAAGACCGGCTACACGGTGATGTCGTCGGAGCGTTACAACAAGGTGCTCCCCGACGGCGCAAGCGTTGTGGGAAAGCAGAATTACATACGCAAGGACACCTATATCTCATGCCTTTTCCAGGGCGATGAGAACATGCATGTGCTCGTGGGCCGCGGTCGCACTACCTACGAGGGTTACTACCTTGAGATCGACCGTGACGATATGGTGCTTCACCACTATACCACCGAGGACATTGTGGTAAAGACCTATAAGCACGCGCTCAACATTACCGACCGCCTGTTTGTCTCTATCGACCACAGCGACGGCTCTACAGCCACTATTACCCTGCAGGCTGGTGGCGAGGAGAAGAAATACTCGGTGAGTTGGTGGGGCGGCGGTGCGGTATTTGCCACCAATCTGGGCACTTCACTTGTGAGCGTGGACCTCTCGTTCTTCCCCAAGCGCGCAACCAACAGCACATGGATAGTGGGCGACAGTTATGTTAACTGGACCAGGGATACACGTTGGCTCTACTACATAGACCAACGCGGGTTCTCTTGTTGGCTTGCCGACCATCAGCCCGGTGCCGGTTCGGCCACTATGCTCGAGTCGTTCCGCAACGACCTGATGTATGGCCGTCCCGCTTATGCTGTGTGGTGCATGGGAATGAACGACAAGAACGACAGCAACGGTGCTCCTGCCCCCTATTGGCTAAGCAATACCAAGGCATTCATCAGCCTGTGTGAGGCCAACGGCATCATCCCCATCCTTGCCACCATTCCTTCAACCCCCAACCGCACCCACAACGGCAAGGCCGCCTGGGTGAGACAAAGCGGCTACCGCTATATCGATTTCTCGGCCGCAGTGACCCAGAACGATGGCCACGAATGGCAGGACGGGTTCCTTGACGTGGACAATGTACATCCCACAGCCCTCGGCGCCCAGGCAATGGCCCAGCGTGTCCTCGTCGACTTCCCCGAGATTACTTATAAGTAAGGGTTTAGGGGTTAAGAGGTTAATAGGTTAAAAGGTTAATGGGTTAATCGATTTTTCGATGAATCGAAGACTCGAAATATCGAAAAAACTGAAGCATCAATAAAATAACACAACACCATAGGCTCTATAGCAGCAATCGCTCTATAGGGTCTTTTTAACCCCTTAACCCCTTAACCTCTTAACCTATTAACCCATTACATTTTAACATTCATTAAATAATTTCAAGTGTTAACTTTTGTAATTATTTGAAGAAAATGCCCCAAACGGACATTTTTTTCGCTAAAAAGAACATTGTGCCACAAATTACATCTACTTTTGCAGCCATAAATATAATTTGTTTAGACTATGAAGAAAGCATTATTATTATCAGTTGCAATGATGGCAGCCGCATCTGCTTGGGCAGGTGGTCTGCTCACTAACACAAACCTGTCGGCTTCATTCGGTCGTATGATGGCACGCGGTGCTACAAGCGACATCGACGCTATATATTCTAATCCCGCAGGTACAGTATTCAACGAACACGAAGGATTCTCCCTGTCAATCAATAACCAGAGCGCTTTCCAGAAGCGTGACGTGAACTCAACATTTGAGGCTCCGTTCCTCACTGCCGAGCAGCAGCACAAGTTGTATGAAGGTACAGCATCGGCTCCCATCATTCCCGCAGTCTTTGCTCTTTACAAGAAGGGTAACTGGGCATTCCAGGCAGGCTTCGGTGTAACCGGTGGCGGTGGCAAGTGCTCGTTTGACAACGGTCTTCCCATGTTTGACGACGCAGTGATGACTGCAATATGGGCTAACGCCGACCTCGCCAAGATGGTGGGTAAGCAGGTTACCCCCGACATGTACAGCCTCAACAGTTCGCTCAAGGGCAAGCAGTTCATCTTTGGCGGCCAGTTCGGTGCAACTTACCGCATCAACAACCACTTCTCGGCTCACGCTGGTGCCCGCATCAACTACTTCACAGGCAACTACAGCGGTGGCGTAAGCGCTATCATGGGTTCAACACCCCTTGCAAGCGTGGCTCTCGACTGCAACCAGACCGGTTGGGGCATCACTCCCATCATCGGTGTAAACTACAAGGTTGCCGGCCTTACACTCGCTGCCAAGTATGAGTTCAAGACCAATCTCAACATTGAGAACGACACCAAGACCTTCGAGGTAAGTTCGGCTGCATTTGAGGCTGCTCTTGCCGACTACAAGCACGGTGTAAATACCCCCAATGACCTTCCCGCAATCCTCTACGTGGCTGCAGGTTATGAAATCCTTCCCGAGAAGCTCCGCGCAACCGTAGAGTATCACTACTACGACGACAAGCACGCAGGAATGGCTCACGACAAGCAGCAGTACCTTACCCGCGGTACCAACGAGTACCTCGCAGGTGTAGAGTGGGACATCAACAAGATGTTCACAGTGAGCGCTGGTGGCCAGATTACTGACTACGGCCTGAGCGACGAGTTCCAGAGCCAGACAGCGTTCTCTTGCGACAGTTACTCAATAGGCTTCGGTGGTGCGGTTAACCTCACTTCAAAGCTTCGCCTCAACCTGTCTTACTTCTGGACAACTTACAGTGACTACACCAAGAAGAGCGCAGCGCAGGCCGCCGGTGGTACTGGTTACTGCGGCACCCCCTTCGCCGGTACTGATGTATACAGCCGTTCCAACAAGGTGTTCGGCATCGGCGTAGACTACAAGTTCTAATAAAATAGGATTCATTACAATACTTGAAGAACTAACTCCAATAAAACTCACGTTCATCCAGGGAGAATTGCACAAGGTATGCAGTTCTCCTTGGTTTTTTTGTGGTGCTGGTGTTTGCACAATTGCGTAAAATGCAGTATCTTTGTGAGTTATTCGTGGGCTACGCACGCGCGTGGTTGCGATAATTGTGGGGCAACGTCTTGTGCCACAACTACTTGACAATATAAAACAATAAAAATATACTTACACAATGGGAAGAGCATTTGAATATCGCAAAGCGCGTATCATGGCGCGTAACAGCAAAAACAGCAAAGCATTTTCAAAATTCAGTAAAGAAATCACTATGTGCGTGAAGTCGAGCGGTCCCGACCCCGACACCAACTCACGTCTGCGTGCCCTCATGGCATCGGCTAAGTCGGCTGGTATGCCCAAGGATACTATCGAGCGCGCTATCAAGAAAGCAAGTGACAAGGATGCTAAGGACTACAAGACCGTAATCTATGAGGGATATGCACCCAACGGTATCGCTGTCCTGGTAGAAACCGCTACCGACAACACCACCCGCACCGTTGCCAACCTGCGCAGCTACTTCAACAAGAAGGGCGGCAGTTTGGGTAACTCAGGTTCGGTGTCATTCATGTTCACTCACAAGTGCTATTTCCATGTTACTCCCAAGGACGGTATCTCACTGGACGACCTTGAGCTGGAGCTCATCGACTGCGGTGCCGAGGAGATTGAAATGGACGAGGAAGAAATCATGATCAGCGGTGCTTTCGAGGCTAATGGCGAGATTCAGAAGTACCTTGAGGAGAATGGTTTTGAAATCATCAGCAGCGAGTTTGTATATGACCCCAACGACACTAAGGAACTCACCGCTGAGCAGGTTGCTCAGGTAGAGGCACTCATTGATCTCGTTGAGGACGATGAGGACGTACAGAGCGTCTTCACCACTATGCAAGGTCCCGAGACCGAGGAATAATCTCTTGCAATATATCACAAAGAGCCTTACGCGGTACCCACCCGGTGTGGGCCACAGGGGCTCTTTGATTGTGTATAGGCGGCATATTATTGCATCCGTGGTGTAGCAATAAGCACTGGTGTTGCGTCTTATGTATAAAAAACTTTTTATATGGATTTTATCGAAATAAAGGATGTTGTGAAGCGCTACTCGGGCCATACGGCGCTCGATGGCGTGAGCCTTAACGTGCCCCAGGGGTGCATTTACGGCTTGCTGGGCCCCAATGGTGCCGGCAAGACCTCGCTCATTCGCATCATCAACCGCATCACCCGCCAGGATAGCGGTGATGTACTCATAGACGGACGCCACATTACCGACGACGACGTGACCCGCATCGGCTATCTGCCCGAGGAGCGCGGCCTGTACAAGAAAATGAAGGTGCTCGACCAGATTGTGTATCTTGCTCGACTCAAGGGCATGCCCCGCGCCATTGCCTACAGCGAGGCACGCAACTGGTTGCAGCGATTCGGACTCGAGGAATGGGCCGACAAGAAACTTGAGGCACTGTCGAAGGGTATGGCACAGAAGGTACAGTTCATCGCCACAGTGATTCACCGCCCACAGTTACTCATCTTTGATGAGCCGTTCTCGGGATTTGACCCCGTCAATGCCGAGCAACTCAAGCAAGAAATCCTTGCACTGCGCGACGGTGGGGCAACCATCCTGTTCTCGACCCACAACATGGGGTCGGTGGAGGACCTGTGTGAGCAAATCACGCTCATCAACCACGCGCAGGTGGTGCTGCAGGGCAATGTGGACGAAATACGCTACAACCACAAGAAGAACATTATCGCCGTTTCGCTTGAGGGCAAGGACGAGTTGCCCGTGCGCGACGACCTCTATACAGTGCTCGAGAAGCAGGGCCACGAGACGTCAATCAAACTTGCCGCTGATGTGGATGTGCGCAGCGCCATCGCATGGCTCAACGACAACTGCCGTCTCACAGGATTCCACGAAATCCTGCCCAGCATGAACGAGGTATTCATCGAAACAGTCAATAACACTAAAACGCAGCAGTCATGAAGAAACTTAAACTTATCATAGCTCGAGAATACAAGGCGATGGTGATGTCTAAGTCATTCATCATTACCACGCTGCTCATGCCGTTGCTCATATTCCTGTGCGGCGGTCTTCCTATGCTCATCGGCTACCTTAACAATGCTGGTAGCGAAGCCGAGACAGTGGCTGTCATAGATGAGACCGGCCGTTATGCGGGAGCGCTCCACGATACCGATAATTACCGCTTCGTGGCATTCCGCGGCGACACCGCGACCAATGCCCGCCAGTTCTATGACAAGAGCGGCGGCGGCATCTCGGCCGTTGTGATTATCCCTGAAGGCGTAGACTCCACAGCACAGGTGACCGTCTACAGCGAGGAAACCGTTAAGGCCAACCTCCTGACAACACTTAACAAAGCCATGAGTGACACTCTTACCCGTGCCCGTGTGGCATCGTACGGCGTAGAGGGACTTCAGGACATGATTGACAACAGCACTGTTGATGTGGATGTAAAGAGCGTTAAGTGGAGCGACGACGGCAGCGAGAGCGAGTCTTCGACCGAGATGGCAATGGTACTGGGACTGGTTCTGTCGCTGTTTACCTATATGTTCGTGCTCATGTATGGCGCGATGATTATGAACGGAGTGGTCGAGGAGAAGTCTAACCGCATCGTCGAGGTCATTGTGAGTTCGTGCAAACCCTTCCAACTCATGATGGGCAAGATAGTGGGAATAGGCCTCGTGGGCCTCACCCAGATTGCCGTGTGGACAGCGTTGCTCACTGTCATCGGAGCCGTTTGCGGTACGGTGGCAGGTGTTGGATTCGGCTTGTCGGGCGGTATGCCTGCGGCCATGGATGCTTCGCAGCAGATGGCTGCCGGCGTCGACGAGGGTATGATGGCCGAGGCCATGCGTAGCGTGATGTCGATCAACTACCTCCCCATTCTGGTGTGCTTCATTCTGTACTTCATAGGCGGATACCTACTGTATGCATCGCTGTTTGCAGCCTT
>DCGA01000184.1 GCA_002314465.1 bacterium UBA1790
ACTCGGTTCCCACATTTGCCTACTACTTCAACACTACAACGATGCAAGAAGAAGAGGCGGGTGCATGGGTTGACCAGTGCAGTTTCACCAACGTTAATGCAACACTGGTTCCCAGTTGCGACAGCAAGACGATGACACTCAAGCTGTATAACTTCAAGAAGACACCCTCGCACATCTCGGTGGCACTCACTTACTCGTCGATTCCCTATACGCTCGACCGCAGCGGTAAGATTTTCGCCGAGGTTAAGGATGTGATGAAGTATACCAACGACAGCGCATACGACATAAGCGACCTCTCGATTGTGGTCGACTTACCAACATACAAGGCCGACGTAACATTCACTATGGATGGTCGCCGCTACAAGATGAACTGCAACATGTTCACCCAAGTGACAAAATAACCACCTAACACAATAAATGGCTGCACGTAGCACATATGACGAAGCACAAGTGATAGAGCAACTGCGCGACCCCATCACCGCACGCACGGCGTTCGGCAAGGTCATCGAGCATTACTCAAGCACGCTGTATTGGCAGATTCGCCGTCTGGTTTTCAACCATGACGACGCCAATGATGTGCTTCAAAATACGTTTATCAAGGCATGGACGAGCATCGACCACTTCAGGGGCGATGCCCGTCTTTCTACATGGCTCTATAAGATTGCCATCAATGAGAGCATCACTTTCATCAACAAGCAGAAGGCGCTCAACCACGTGTCGATTGACGACGACGACTCGTTCCTCGTCAACCAGCTCGCCAGCGATGAGTACTTCGACGGTGACGACGCACAGCTCAAGCTGCAGCGCGCCATCGCCACTCTGCCCGAGAAACAGCGCATCGTTTTCAACCTGCGCTACTACGACGAGATGAAATATGAAGACATGAGCGAGGTGCTCGGAACCTCGGTAGGTGCCCTCAAGGCAAGTTATCACCATGCCTTGAAAAAAATTGAGAGTTTTTTTCAGGATAACGATTAAACCTTTTTAATCTTAGTGAGTCAAACAAGTGCAATGAAACAAGAAGAATCTGAAATATTAAAAGGACTGGGCAAGGATCCAGGCTTTAAAGTTCCCGAAAACTATTTCGAGGAATTCAATAAGCGTATGTTGGATTCTCTGCCAGAGAAAGAGATAAAAACACAGGTTATAGAGAAGCCGTCGATGTGGGTACGCGTAAGACCATATGTCTACGCGGCTGCGTCATTTGCCGGCATTTGGTGTATGATTACCGTCTTTAACCAGGTTAACGGTACCAATGATAACAAAATCGGAGAAATCGCTTCGAAGATGCAGACCGAGGACAATGCCGAGGAATTCATGATGAACGGCGGTGCCACCGAGTATGATATCATGACCTACCAGGATAGCGTGATGATGGACGCGGAAGACCAGGACACCAAACTTAACTCAGTTACAAAATAAAGCAAGATATGAAACGCTACTTACTCGCACTGCTTGTCATGGTTTCCCTCGTCGCTTCGGCACAGGGCAACAAGAAATGGGCACAGGAAATGCTCGACGCAAAACACAAGATGCTCATTGAACAGGTAGAACTCACCGATGCTCAGCAAAAGTCGTTCATGCCCGTGTATGAGGAGATGGAGAAGGAAATCTACCAGACTAACCGCAGCGCACGCCTGTTGGCTGCCAGTGTAGCCAAGAAAGGCGCTCAGGCAACCGAGGCCGAGTATCAGCAGGCTGCCGAGGCTCTCTCTAATGCTAAGGTGCACGAGGGCGAAATCGAGGCCAAGTACTTCGCCAAATTTGCCAAGATGCTCTCTAAGAAGCAGCTGTTCCTGCTCAAGCAAGCCGAGAACAACTTTACTCGCACAATGCTCCAAAAGCGACCCAACAAGTAATAAATTCTACATATCGATGGAAATAGCCGTTATTACCCACGAGGTGCTAACGGCTATTTTTCTAAACATCCGCGATTTGAAGATGCATGGTGCGGTGCTATGTGGCACGCAATTTGCAGGTAAGGATATCAGGTATATTATATAGTATAATAGAACAATGGAAAAGGAAAAACTCATCGACTATGACAAGTATCGTCGTTTCTTCGACGAGAACAAGCTGTGGAACAAGCTCAAGAAGGTTGCCCGCAAGGCTGGGGTGAAGGTGGTGTATTCAGCACTTATCCTTTACTACATGACTCGTAGCGACAAGGTGCCTACTATTGAGAAGGTGAAGATCTACGGCACATTGGGCTATTTCATCCTGCCCACCGACCTCATTCCCGACGCTATCGTGGCGCTGGGATACACCGACGACCTTGCGGCCCTGGCATGGGCTATATGGAGTCTGCGCAATTACCTTACTCCCGAAATCAAGCAACAGGCCGAGGATAAACTTAAGGAGTGGTTCGGACAAGTTGACCAGACCGAGATTGCCGGCCTGCTTCCTATGACCACCGATACCGAGGTAACCGAAGAATAACCCATCCTGCAAGGACAAAAGCAAAGGCTCGCCAAGCACCCACAGTGCCAGGCGAGCCTTGTTATTTTCTGTTGTGCTCTTGGATTACTTACCTATGTAGAGTTCGCCGCTTGCGCTTGTGGCTACGCCTCCGTGTTCATACGACAGTTCATAGGTCTTCTTTGATGTGTCAAATTTAATGACCACATTTGTAACGATACCATCGTTGTCGTTAGGCACCCATGAGCCTCCGTAATAATAGTCGGGAGTGATTTCCAGGTTCTTTCCCTCAAATGAGTAGCTGCTGTTAATCACGTAACGGCTGCAGTTGCTCAAGTTGATGCGCATGGTGAAAGACTTACCACCCGAATACTGCTCGTTGTGGACTTCGAGGTAGCGGCCGTTATCAGAAAGCACGTCAAACTTGAAGTAATGGTCAGTGGTAGTACTGTAATTTGTTTTATTGCCGGGAAGGACGCTGTAGATACCTTTGATTTTTGTTTCGGGCTCGTCGTCGCCACAGCTTACAAATGTCATGGCAAAGAGAAGCATTGCCATCAATCCGAATAATTTCTTCATTTTCTTTAAATTTTTAATATAGTGAATAATATTTTTAGGCTTAATTCACTCCTTATAATATGGAGCCATATCGTCACTGGAAAGAGGTTTACCCTAATCAAGTTGCAAAGTTAAGCATAATATTCCTCTAATCAAATATTATCAGTTGTTTTTTTTCGTGCTATGAAAAGTAAAGCAAAGGCTCGCCAAGCACCCACAGTGCCAGGCGAGCCTTTTTGTTTCCTATGTGCTCTTGTTATCAGTTGATGTAGAGAGTACCCTCACCGCTAACGGTAATACCCGAGCAATCGAATTTAATGTCGTAAGTCTTCTTTTTTGTGTCGAAGTGAACGATCAGTTTGGTGATGGGGCGCTCGCTGTAGGGTGTCCATGTGCCGCCGCGATACAGGTCGGGGGTGATAGAAATGCTCTGGCCGTCGAATGTGTAGCTGTCGTTAACCACGTAACGGCTGCAATCGCTCAAAGGAACGCGCATTGTGATGGTGATGGGCATCCTTGAGTCAAATTTCACGTTGTGCATCTCGATGTATCGGCCGCTTGTGCCAAGCACGTCAAACTTATAGAAAGACTCTGTTGTAGTTTCGTAGTTTGTTGCATTGCCACTAAGTACACTGTAGATACCGTTGATTTTAGGCTGATCGGGTTCGTCTTTATCGTCACCGCAGCTTACAAATGTCATGGCAACGAGAAGCATTGCCATCAGTCCGAATAATTTCTTCATTTCTTATTATATTTTAATTAGTTATTATTTCTCAAAATCTCAAGCGCAGCGTTGCACCGAGGGTGCGTCCGTGTCCGCGTTGCAGGAAGTCTCGGCTCATCGACACGAAGTAGAATGTCTTGTAATGAGTGCCGGTGAGGTTGCGTCCCCACAGTTCAAGGGTGTAGTGACGCCCTTCGAGCGTGAGTTCGCTGCCCAGCAGCGCATATAGCGGTTGGCTCAGGGTGTTTGCCTCGTTCCAGTATATGCGGCCTGCACACTGCACGTTGGCGCTCAGTGTGATGCCTGTGAGCCACTCGCCACAGCCACGCACCGCCAAGCGGTTGAATGCGCGGGCATTGAGTGTGTGTGCCGGGGTATAAGGCACGTAGTTGTCCTTGTAGTCATGCTTGCCGTCGTTGTATTCGATGAAACGTGCGTTGGTGTATCCATAGGAAACGGTAATGCCTGTAGCCTCGCGGGGACGCCACGACAGCGCTGCCTCAAGGCCTATGTTGCGGCTCTTGCCGGCATTGGTCATCATGCGGCCGGTGGTGTTTCCCTCGGGGAACACCGTGAGCTGCAGGTCGCGACACAGGGTTGCAAAGGCGTTGATGTCGGCAGTGATGCGTCGGTCGGCTGTAGCCAGGTGTGTACCCAGTTCGGCGTTCCATGCGCTCTCGGGCTTGTAGCCCACAATCTTATCGACATCGTAGGCTGCACCCACGCCGAGGAATCCCATGAGGCGTTGTTGCAGCACGTCGCTGAACATCTGTGTGTTGTATCCACCCGCCTTGCTGCCGCGCGACAGTGTTGCGTGCAGCGTGTTGCGGTTGTCCAGGTGGTAGGTTGCGGTGAGGCTGGGCAGTACTTGCAGGTAGTGCTTGCTCATCTTGCCCCTGTCGTCGATGTTGATGGGTTGGTGGGTGTATACCTCGCCGTCGTGCATGATGTTATAGCCTGTTGTACATGTGCTGCGGTAGTTGAGTGCCGCGTGCTCGTAGTCTATGCGCAGACTTGCCTTGAGGTCGAAGCGGCCGGTGCTGTACTCCGAACTGTGGTAGAGCGCCACGCCCCACGTGGGCGATGTGAAATGGCTGCCCAGCACGAAACTGCGCTCATCCCATGCCACGGGGTAACTGGGAACTGCCTCGTTGATGTTTTTCTCGATGAGTTCGCTGATGCCGGTGTCGAAGAAAGTGACAGGGGCATTCATGTCGATGTGACGGTAGAACGACGACAGACCGTTGGTCCACGAGTAATTGCCCTTGGGCTGCTTGCAACGTGCAATGACGTCGAGTGTAGCGGCATGCTCGGTGCGGGCCTGTGTAAGGGTGAAATAGGGCAGTGGCGTGAAGTCCTGGTCCAGCGTCATGTTGTCGTCGATATACTGGTAACTCGCAAATGCGTTCAGGCTGATGCCGCCGAGTTCGGTCGACAGTGTCAGTCCGTCGGTTATCGATGTACGGCGGTAGAAGCAGGTGTCGTTATAGGAAATGAGTCCGGTCTCAACACGTTCATAGGGGTATCCGCCCTGACGGCCCACGCTGGCGCTAAGGGTGTTGCTCAGCAGTGTGGTAGCCGACGGAGCCCACATGAAACGCAGGCGGGCGTTGCCCTGTCGTTCCCAGTCGCAGCGCTTGCCGTTGTACTGGTTGCGGAACTCGCCCTGTGTGCCAAGCATCGAGGCGCTTGCCGACACGCCCAGGGTGGGGGAGAAACGCATGTACTGGCTCACTCCGGCGCGCCATGTGCCGTGGCTTGCAGCCTCGAGCATTGCGCGCGTGCCCTGGTAGTTGAGTGGCGAGAGGGTGTAGATGTTGATTACTCCGCCCATGGTGTTGCGGCCGTACATTGCACTTTGGGGACCACGCAATACCTCTATGCGGGAGATATCCATCAGGTCAAGGTCGTAGTTCTCCTTGCACATCACTGGCATGTTGTCGATGGTTAGTCCCACTGCGGGTTGGTCCATGCGTGCGCCTATACCTCTAATGTAGATGGCACTGGTCATGCGGCTGCCATAGTCGGGGACAAAGAGGTTGGGGACCATGGGGGCAGCGGTCTTCACGCTCGACACCCCGTCGCGCTCAATCTCGGTGCGCCCTATGAGTGTTGCCGAAGGCGAAACGGACACCTGGTCGATGCCTTGCTTCACGGCAGTGACGGTGACCTCGCGCAACGACAGCGTGTCGGTCGTGCTCTGTGCGCTGGCGCCCATTGCTGCCATCGCTCCCAGTAATATGATAAGTAAGAACTTTTTCACGATGCAAAATTACTACTTTTTCTTTTCACACGCAATCACTATTTATAGTGATTTTTTAGTGATTTGTTAGTGGCTGATATACGTGGTATTTATTGCGTAGTTATTGTAAAAAATGGTAAAATGAATTATGCTGGCAGAAGGCGTGTTTTGTCATGATCAGTAATAGCATTTTTATTCCTTTTGTTGTCGGGTATGAATATTGATTATACAATATGAATATTGTAATATGCCGAAAAGATGTTTTGGACTGCATGCTTGCGTTTATCGCCTTTTTTTATAAATTTGTAAACAAGAAAATTTGGAGATTAATTACTAATTGTACATTTTATTAAAGAAGATGAAGAAATTTTACTCAATCGTTTTGATGTCATTATTGGCTATGACCGCATGGGCCGACCAGGTGACATTTGACTTCTCGACCGAGGCGGGCCTCAGTGCCATGGGCATCACAGCTCCCGCCCAGAGCAATGCCGTGAACACAACCGGCTCTAAAATCACTGTGGATGGTGTTACACTCACAACAACCGACGGTGGTACTTCAACACGCGTGTGGAACTCTCAGGGCACAT
>DCGA01000165.1:0-4027 GCA_002314465.1 bacterium UBA1790
GCCATTACCAAGGAAGATATTCTCCACAGCCACACCCTTAATTGCCGCCAACTGCTGCTTAACCTTGAGTTGGAGCGGATCGGGGTAACGGTTGTAAGGGCCATTGAACGGACTCTCGTTGGCGTCGAGAAACACACTGGCCGAACCACTGAACTCGCTACGAGCCGAGCTGTAGGGTTCCAGGGCGAGGATTTTGGGTCTTACAAGTTTGTCAAGTTCCATATATTTGTTTAGTCTAAATTTGTCATTTTTTGCCAACTCTCACTGCAACCGCAATGCGATGGGCCATCAGATCCTCGGCCTCGGCCATTGTCATAACCGACTGGGCGAGCGACTCGATTCCCTCGCGAGACAGTTGTTGGAAAGTGATTTTCTTAGTGAAACTATCGAGGTTAACGCCGCTATAGGCGGTAGCGTAACCGCTTGTGGGCAGCGTGTGATTAGTGCCGCTGGCATAGTCGCCTGCACTCTCGGGCGAATAAGGACCGAGGAAAACCGACCCCGCGTTCTCGACCTCAAGGGCAAGAGCATCGGCGCTTGCGTGGTTGATAATAAGATGTTCGGGCGCATACTCATTGGCAAAACGCATCATCTCCTCATCGTCGTGCAGCACGATGACATGGCTGTGACTCAACGATTTCTCCATCATCTCGCGGCGAGGCAACTGGTTGAGCAGTTCTTCGGTAACCTCGGGTAGTTGCTCGGCGAGAGCCTCGCTGGTGGTAAGCAATATGCTCTGGCTATCGGGGCCATGCTCGGCCTGCGAGAGGAAGTCACTTGCCACATGGGCAGCTTGTGCCGAAGCGTCGGCGATAATCATCACCTCGCTGGGACCTGCGGGCATATCAATGGCAACACCCGCACTGCTCACCTGCATCTTAGCCTCCATAACCCAACGGTTGCCAGGGCCGAATATCTTGCTCACACGCTTCACGGTCTCGGTGCCGCAAGCCATAGCAGCCACAGCCTGTGCCCCACCCACCTTGTACACCTCGTCGACGCCACACAGCGCCGCAGTGTAGAGGATGGCGGGATGAACCTTTCCGTCACGTCCGGCAGGAGTACACATGACTATATTGCGGCAACCCGCAATCTTGGCGGGCACAGCAAGCATGAGAACGGTCGAGAACAAGGGGGAATTGCCGCCGGGAATGTACAGGCCCACGCTTGTAATGGGCACCGCACGCTGGCGACATACCACGCCGGGCATAGTCTCCACCTCAATCTCCTGCATGCGTTGTGCAGCATGGAAAGCCTCAATGTTGGACTTTGCCTGAGCAATAGAGTCTTTGAGTTCTTGAGACACCAATGCCTCGGCCTCTTCAAACTCAAAAGCGCTAACCTTGATATCGGCAAGAGTGATGCGGTCGAATCGGCTGGCATACTCGCGCAGAGCCTCATCGCCATGTTGTCTGACATTGGCAATAATATCGGCCACGACTGCCCTTGCGTCGTTATTAACCGTTGCGGCACGCTGCATGAGTGCGGCCCACTGAGCCTGTGACGGATACTTTACGATGTTCATATCACCATTTCCTCAATGTTAAGGACGAGGATGCCCTCGGCGCCCACATTCTTAAGATTATTGATTACCTCCCACAGCTGTTTCTCCTCGAGAACCGCGTGAACAGAGCACCATTTCTCGTCGGCAAGCGGTAAGATAGTAGGGCTCTTGATACCCGGAAGAATCTCAATCACCTGGTCGAGACGCTCGCGCGGAACGTTCATGAGCAGGTATTTCTTCTTCTCGGCAGTCTTCACAGCCTCAATGCGGAACATCAGTTCGTCGAGTACCTCGCGTTTGTCATCGCTGAGGTACATGTTGTTGCCGATGAGCACCGCCTCGCTGCTAAGCACAGTCTCAACCTCCTTAAGGTTGTTGCTAACCAGCGTGCCGCCGCTTGAAACGATGTCGAAGATGGCATCGGCAAGTCCAATACCCGGAGCAACCTCAACCGAGCCGCTTATCTCGTGGGTATCGGCATCAATACCGTTCTTCTCCAAGAACTCATTGAGGACATTGGGGTAAGAAGTAGCGATCTTCTTGCCATTGAACCACTCAAGGCCTTGATAGTCGGCCTCCTTAGGAATAGCCAACGAAAGGCGGCACTTGCTGAATCCAAGAGGACGCAACACGTTGACATACTGTTTTTTCTCAAGCACCTCGTTAAGGCCAACAATACCCACATCGGCGGTGCCAGTGGCAACCGAAGCAGGAATATCATCATCGCGAAGGAAGAGAAGTTCGACGGGAAAGTTGCGCGAAGGAACGAGCAACGTGCGTTTAACTGCTACAAGCTTAATGCCTGCCGACTTGAGCAACTCCATGGTCTCCTCGTAGAGACGGCCCTTGGACTGAACTGCAATGCGTAACATAATCGTATCTTTTTTTTAGTTATTATTCTGTATTAGTGGCGAAATAAAAAACGCCGACTTCCATGCATCGGTGAGCAGGAAAGCCGGAATTACAACGCGCAAACAATTAAATTGATTAATCGGTGTATATGTACATAATCAGCCTCCCCTCACAAGCAGTGATGGTGATGATGATGGCAATGATGATGCACGATACTATAATTCATATCAATTCAACAGTTTTATTCACTGCAAAGTTACGTATTATTTCCCAAACGCACAAATAATACACACATTTTCTTTACCCAACATATGCAAATCCCTTCAGAAGCGGTTCCACTGGCTGAACTTGGTTACAGACTTGAGAGACGCCGCAGCATCACCCTTAATCTGCGGGAAGAAAGTGATACCGGTAGCCTTTTCTATCTCACTGATGGGCACCACATGGTTCTGCATGTTGTCGCGCTCAGGCGGTGCACAGTTGTCGTAAACGAAACCTACGGCACGAGGATTGTCACCCATATAGAGGATAACCTTGAAAAAAGCATCAGGGATAGCGACACTTCCCATCTTATTGTGTGACACCGATTTATAGATGGGGCCACACACGATGTAAATAGCACCCAAACGCTGCGCCCACTTGCGGCAAGCACTCTCAAGGCGCTCCCACGACTCCTGATTGAGACGGCTATTCTGCGGGCACATGTTGGTGAGAAGGAATGTCTGCGACATGGCCTCGGCACTCCACTTATTGTCGCCCGCAGGACACATGTGGCCGTGGTCGAACCCCATTAACGAAGCATCGGCCCAGTCACTGTAGCACTGGCGAGGACTCACATCGTAATCCTCAACGTAGCTGTAACCCTGGCGACCGTGTCGGCCAGTGATGTGGTCGGCGGTAAGACGCCAAGCAACCCAGTTGGGGTTGAGGGTCTCCTTATTATAAGATGTGGTGTACCCTACACGTTCAAGGGTCTTGCCCGGAATCTTCTTGGAAAGAACAGGAAGTCCCACCCCATGCCACTCGGTTGTAGAAGAAACAACCTTGCGGATGTCGGCAGCGGCCGCATCGCCTATGCGAGGGATTGCAGGGAGGATGTCATCGGCATGAACAGTAAATGCCAGCGCTGCAAGCAGCGCCAGCATTACCGATATGAGTGATTTGCGGAACATTCCGTCAGGATTACAAAAAGTTAACTTATTGCAACTTAGCAAGGGTTTCCTTGATGCGGCGAGCGGCTTCGACGAGATTCTCGTCGCTGGTAGCGTAGCTCAGACGCAGATAACCCGGGCAGCAGAATGCGTCGCCCGAAACGGTTGCAACGTGACCCTCGAGAAGGAGGAACATTGCGAGGTCGTTAGCATCGTTAATTACTGTATCGCCATAGCGCTTGCCGAAGAAAGAAGAAACCTCGGGGAAGAGATAGAACGCACCGTCGGGTACATTAATCTTAATGCCTGGGATTTCCTTGAGCAAACCCACGACGAGGTCGCGGCGGCGCATGAACGCCTTGCGCATATCCTCCACGCAATCCTGAGGACCGTTGTAAGCTGCCTCGGCCGCCTTCTGGGCGATAGATGACGCACCGCTGGTGTACTGGCCCTGGAGTTTGTTCACAGCCTTGGCAACCCACAGAGGAGCAGCGATATAACCAATGCGCCAACCGGTCAT
>DCGA01000165.1:4032-6709 GCA_002314465.1 bacterium UBA1790
AAGCCTTAGAAACACCGTTGATGATGACAACTCGGTCCTTAATCTCCT
This sequence comes from bacterium UBA1790, assembly GCA_002314465.1. Lineage (GTDB taxonomy): Bacteria > Bacteroidota > Bacteroidia > Bacteroidales > Muribaculaceae > Sodaliphilus. Next base: position 4,081 of record DCGA01000165.1, read on the forward strand.
CAAACTGAGCCAGAGACTCGTGACGGCCCACATAATTGATGTGCTCATAGATTTCGTCGGCAATCACCATCACATTCTCGTGGCGGGCAATCACCTCGGCAAGTCCCTTGAGTTCGTCACGGCTATAGATACTGCCGGTGGGGTTAGAGGGCGAGCAGAGAACAATGAGCTTGGTCTTGGGAGTGATAGCAGCCTCAAGCTGAGCGGGCGAAATCTTGAAATTAGTATCGAGAGTTGCGGGGATGAGCACATTCTCGCCACCGGCAAGAATCACCATCTGCATGTAACTAACCCATGCGGGAGTAGGGATAATCACCTCATCACCAGGGTTAACGATTGCCATGATGGCATTGCACAGCGCATGCTTTGCACCATTACCCACAACGATCTGCTCGGGAGTGTATTCAAGACCGTTTTCGCGGCTCAACTTGTCACATACAGCCTTGCGAAGTGACAGATAACCGGGAACAGGGGTGTAGAACGAGAAGTTGGCATCAATAGCCTCGCGAGCGGCCTGCTTGATGTGGTCAGGGGTAAAGAAATCGGGCTCACCGACACTGAGGTTGATAACGTCTACACCCTGAGCCTTGAGCTCGTTACTTTTTTGTGACATGGCAAGTGTCGCGCTTGGCGCCAATGCCTGAATACGGTCGGAAACTGTTGTCATCATTTAGTTTGTACTTATATTTAATTTGTCAATATTTAGCAAATCATATTTCTATCACATGGTTTTCGCCAAACCCGATGCACTTGCCCTTGGAAACATATCCCAGTTGGTTGGTGCATAATACCGTGCCACCGAGTTTCATGCCACAAGCCCCGTTGTAATGGGTGTGGCCGAATATCCAGGCGTCGACACCGCTCGCCTCAACGTAGTCCTCCATGGCGTTGACAAACGCATTGCTCAGGCCATTGCTCTCGTACTGCGGATCTTCGATACGAGCAGGGCAATGATGCGTCACGACCACCTTGTGCCCTGCGGTAGACGCAGCGAGTGCATTGTCGAGCCAACTGCGACAAACCTCGTGAAGCCAGGTGTAACGGTCGGCATGGAAAGGAGACCCCTCGAGACGTGCCAAACGGCACTCGGGCATATATTTGTTTACCATTTCCTCGGCATCGGCAGGAACGCGAGCCCACAACGTGGTGAAGAAAAACTCCACACCATCGATGGTAACACTTTTATTGTTGACATACTTCACATTCTCGCGCAACGGCATCTCCCACCCTTCGAGTGTAGCGGCGATGTCAAATCCCGCATAGAATTCATGGTTGCCGGGAACAATGAATGTGTACTTAAAATTCATGCTGCACCAATCAAGGAAATCTTGAAAAAAAGCCGACTCCTCACCTATCACAAAGATGTCGCCGGCAAGGACAAGAACGTCACCACCGAGGCGCGCATCGAGTTGCTTGAGGAAGCGTGCATTTTCATCGAATTCAAGATGAATATCGGATGCAAAATGAATTTTCATTTATTTGATAATAAATTTATTATATCTATTATATTCAAGTAACACTTTACCATATAACATAAAGTGCTACTTTAAGTTGTCAACTGCCTTTTTCAGCGCCTTCATAGAAGCCTCTACAACGCTGCGCGGACACGCAACATTAAAGCGCATAAAGCACTTCCCTGCCTCGCCAAACATAGCACCTTCGTTAAGCGCGAGCAGAGCTTTATTGGTGAACAAATCCACCACCACCTCATGGGAAACAACGAGGCCGCGGCAGTCGAGCCACACAAGGTAAGACGCCTGTGGCTTTATCGCCCTTATGCCTGGGATATGCTCCTCGCAGAAATGCGCCACATAGTCGATATTGCCCTCGATATAGCTGATGCACTGTCCAAGCCACTCTTCACCCTGGGTGTAAGCAGCTTCGGTTGCAGTCATAGACAAGAAGTTGGGACTTGACAACTCATTGGTTTCAAGCCAAGTAAAGAACGGATTGCGCAGTTCGGGATTCTTTACCGCGCACCACGAACTCACTATGCCAGGGATGTTAAACGTCTTGCTGGGAGCCCCAAAGGTTAGCGCCACAGCTGCAGCATCTTCGCTCACTGTTGCAAAGGGAGTGTGGTGATGCCCGTACATCATGAGATCGCCATGGATTTCGTCGCTGAAAACGATGACCCCGTACTTGCGTGCAAGAGATGCCACCTGGCGCAACACATCGGCCGGCCACGAGATTCCAATGGGGTTGTGCGGATTACACACAACCATCAACCGAGGCCTTTCCTCGGCGAAGATTTGCTCAAGATTGACAACATCCATTTCGTAGAATCCGTCTTCGGTTTCGCGCAGTGCATTGTTCACGATTACACGCCCGTTACCCTCGGTAAGGCGGCGGAAAGGATGGTAGACCGGTTCCTGGATAACAACCTTGTCTCCAGGCTTGGTAAAGAAGTTCAGAACCAGCCCGAAACCGGGAACGATACCGGGGATATAGCACAACTCATCGGCCGTCAGTTCAAAGCCGTTGCGCTTGCGCTGCCAGTCTATGATTGATTGCCAATAACTGGCAATAGGTACCGTGTAGCCGTAGATGGGATGAGATGAAACGCGATTGGCCAATGCCTGCGTAATAGCAGGGCAAACGGCAAAATCCATATCGGCCACCCACATGG
>DCGA01000178.1:0-4295 GCA_002314465.1 bacterium UBA1790
TGAGCTCGTGGTAGTGTGTGGCAAATAGCGTCTTTGCCTGCGCACGATGCTCGTGTATATACTCAACTATCGACCAAGCAATCGAAATACCGTCGTAGGTACTTGTGCCGCGGCCCAACTCATCGAATAGCACAAGGCTGCGCTGACTCAGGTTGTTAAGGATGCTGGCGGCCTCGGTCATCTCGACCATGAAGGTTGACTCGCCCAGCGAGATGTTGTCGCTGGCTCCCACACGGGTGAATATCTTATCGACTATACCTATGCGAGCAGCCTCGGCGGGCACAAAGCAACCCATCTGTGCCATCAGTGCAATGAGTGCCGTCTGGCGCAGCAACGCACTCTTACCAGCCATGTTAGGACCGGTGATAATCATTATCTGCTGGTCGTCGTTGCTCAGGCGCAGACTGTTGGGCACATATACCTCGCCCGGCGGGAGTTGGCGCTCGATAACGGGGTGACGGCCCTCGGTTATCTCAATATCGAGGCTGTCGTCGACGATGGGACGGTTATAGTGGCCCTCGATAGCGGCAACAGTGAATGCTCCCAGGCAGTCGAGTTGTGCAATGATGCTGCAGTTGAGCTGTATGGCGGGTATAAACTCGGTTACGGCTGTCACCAGTTCGTTGAACAGGCGGCCCTCGAGCACAAGTATCTCATCCTCGGCACCGAGTATCTCTTCTTCATATTTCTTAAGTTCCTGTGTCACATAGCGCTCGGCATTGACCAGCGTCTGCTTGCGTATCCACTCCTCAGGCACCTTGTCCTTGTGAGTGTTGCGCACCTCAATATAGTAGCCGAATACGTTGTTGTAGGCAATCTTGAGGCTGGGGATGCCAGTGGTCTCACTCAGGTTACGCTGCATCTCCATGAGGTAGCCCTTGCCGTTATGCGAGATATCGCGCAGCATGTCCAGGCGCTCGTTCACGCCTCGGTTGATCACATTGCCGCGGTTCATCTGGTTGGGGGCATCGGGATTAATCTCACGTTCTATACGCTCGGCTATCGATGTGCAGGGGTTGAGTTGCTCGCCCAGTGCGTTGAGTTGCTCGCAGGTAGCATCCAGACACATATGCTTGATGGGCAGGACGGCCTGCAGTGCACACTTGAGCTGTACTATTTCGCGCGGAGTTATGCGTCCCACGGCAGCCTTGCTGGTGAGTCGCTCCACATCGCCCATTACCTCGAGTTGCTCCTTGAGCAGTTCGCGAGCCTCGGGGTCACGGAAGAAGTGCTCCACGACGTTTAAACGGCGCTCTATAGCGTTTACATCCTTGAGAGGGAAGAGTATCCATCGGTGCATCAATCGTGCGCCCATGGGCGACAGAGTGCGGTCTATGACATTCAGCAGCGACTTGCCCTCATCGTTCATGGGAGCCACGAGTTCAAGGTTGCGCACCGTGAACTTATCGAGGCGCACATAGCGCTCAGCCTCGATGCGCGACAGCGTGGTGATGTGCTTCACCTGGGTGTGCTGCGTGAGGTCAAGATAGTGCATCACGGCACCGGCGGCAACCACCGCGCTCTCCATACCCTCTACGCCGAAGCCCTTGAGGGTGCGTGTCTCAAAGTGCTTGAGCAGGCGGTCGCGCGCGCTCTCTATGGTAAACATCCAGTCGTCCATCTCAAAGGCGAGATAGTGGCCCTGGAACGATTCCTCAAAGCGTTTGCGGCAAGTACGCTCTATGAGCACCTCCTTGGGCGTGAAGTTGCCCATGAGTTTGTCTATATAGCCCTCGTTGCCCTCGGCAACCATGAATTCACCCGTACTGATATCAAGCAATGCAAGTCCCACTTGCTTCTTGCCGAAGTTCACAGCCGCAAGGAAGTTGTTCTCCTTACGGTCAAGGATATTACTGCCCAGCACCACACCGGGAGTCACCAGTTCGGTAATGCCGCGCTTCACCAGTTTCTTGGTAAGCTTGGGGTCCTCGAGTTGGTCGCAAATGGCTACGCGCTTGCCCGCACGCACGAGTTTGGGCAGGTAAGTGTCAAGGGCATGGTGTGGGAATCCCGCCATCTCGGTAGCCGCTGCGGCACCGTTCGAACGGCGGGTAAGGGTGATACCCAGAATCTCGGCGGCAGTAACCGCATCCTGCAGGTATGTCTCGTAGAAGTCGCCCACACGAAAGAGAAGCACCGCGTCGGGGTGCTTAGCCTTCATCTCCATGAACTGCTTCATCATGGGCGTATTTAGTGCGTCTTTAGCCATTTGTCTGTTTCTTGTATTCTTATTGCAAAGTTAGTGATTTTTATTAACAAAAACAAAACCACCCCCGCATTTATCCCCATCAACAGTACCCCACCAGCGGTGAACCTCGTGCACCGAGAGTCGTCTCGGTGAAAAAAACAGTAGTAAAATTTCTGTTCTTAAATCACTCTCAACAGCCCTTATGTTCTTCTGTCTAAAAATCCCAGGCGTGCCCCCCCCATCGCGAAGCTTAATTTCTTGTGATTTTGGATAATTTCTTTCAGTATAAAAATCCGTGAAATCTGTGAGATCTGTGCGAGGAAAATCCCATCGCGAAGCATTCGTGCCAATTCGTGTTAATTCGTGGAAAAAATTCTGCGAGTTCCGCGGGTTCTGCGAGAGGCTAGTCCACACTCGCGAAGCTTTTTAGCCCTTTTGTCTTTTTAGTCTAAAAAGAGTTTACACCTTGTTTCGGGGGTGATGGTTAAGAATTTCATCTCGCAGGTGCGAACGGTCAATGTGCATGTATATCTCAGTGGTAGCGATGCTTTCGTGGCCCAACATCTGTTGTATGGCGCGCAGGTTGGCACCGCCCTCGAGCAAGTGTGTGGCAAAGGAATGGCGCAGCGTGTGAGGACTCACAGTCTTGCGTATACCCGCAAGTTCACATAGCCGCTTAATGACGATGAACACCATCTGGCGAGTGAGCGGTGCGCCGCGACGATTCAGGAACAGCACATCGTGGTAACCACGCTGCACCACCATGTGGTTGCGCACTTCCCTCTTGTACTCGTCGATGCACCGGAGCGCTACGGGCGAGATGGGCACAAGGCGCTGCTTGCTGCCCTTGCCCTCAACCACGACATATTCCTCGTCGGCATAGATGCACGAGATGCGCATCCCCACGAGTTCGCTCACACGCAACCCGCAGCCATAGAGCGTTTCGATAATAGCGCGGTTGCGTATACCCTCGGGCGTACTCATGTCAATGCACGAGAGCATGCTGTCTATTTCGTACAAAGTGAGCACATCGGGCAGATGGCGCCCTATCTTGGGCGTCTCAAGCAGACGGGTGGGATTACGGTCAATGTAACCCTCAAGTTTAAGGAACTTATAGAAACTCTTTATGCCCGAGATGATTCGTGCCTGCGAGCGCGGCTGTATGCCCAGGTCCTTCAGCGTACACACGAATGCTTCGAGATGCGCCTCGGTTGCCGTGTCGGCAGCAAGGCCCTGTTCGGTGAGATAGGCGGTGAGATGCTCCACATCGCGGGCATAGGCCGCAGCGGTATTGTCCGAGAGTCCTTTCTCTACCCTCAGATACACCTCAAATCGACGCTTCACGTCGGCCATATTCTCAACAAGACGGGGCATCAGTGCATTATGTTGATGACTTCGGGCTTACCCTGGGCGTAGTTGTCTGTAACGGTAACGGTGCCATTGGCAAGGTCTATCTGGAATGTTGTGGCGCTTATCCAGTTTACATACTCAAGGCGCACGCTGAGGACTTTTTTGCCGGTCCATGCGTAGCAACCCGCTGCCTGGAAGTTGCGCTTGAGCGCCTTGAAGCGGTCCACAGCCTCGATTGAGTAGGGAGGCACGCCCTTCATGTCGCTGTACAGCCACTTGCCGAAACCCAGCGCATAGGTCTCCTCGCACTCTCCGTCGCGAGCAAATGTCATATTATAATCCTTGTCGATGATGATGGATTTGATGCCATGCTTGTTATCTTCGAGACGCAGGTTGAGCGGGAGCGATACGCTTATTTTCTTGACCTTCGGTACAGGCACCGGCAGCGCAACCCGGGCGCAGGTTGCCTCAAGTTTCTGCTGGTCCTTGGCCGACTCGTTAACCTTATCCACACCGGGCATCAGTTGGTTCCATATGCAGGCAAGTTCGCCGTGTCCCTTANNGCCTTACCGCTCATACCGGTAATTACCACCACCATGTCGGCATCGGGGATACACACGATGTACTGCCCGAAGGCTCCGTCGGCACGGAACGCACGCGCATTCTTGCAGCGCCATATCTGATAGCCATAGCCGCGGTTGCCCTCGGTGGGAGCATCGGTAGGCTTCACATTGCTGTAGTTAATGTGTGCGGCGGC
>DCGA01000178.1:4316-9050 GCA_002314465.1 bacterium UBA1790
CGGCAGCCTCGTCAACCCACTCGGCGGGCACGAGCTGCTTGCCCTGCCACTGGCCGCGGTTGAGCAACAGGATACCCATCTTGGCGAGCGACTCGGCCTGCAGACGCAGTCCCCAACCGCCGGTATTCACTCCGTCGGGACTCTGCTGCCAGTCAACCTCGGTGATGTGCATGGGGCCGAACATGTGTTGGTTCAAGTACTCCAGCATGGTCATTCCCGTCACCTTCTGCACGATGGCGGCAAGCATGAACGAACACATCGAGTCATACTGGAAGTGCGTACCCGGTTCATCGGTAACGGGCTTAGCAAGCCATGTGGTCACCCAGTCGGGATTATTATTGCGCATTATCCAGTCAGGTTTTATGCCGGCACCCATTATGAGCAGGTCGCGCACGGTCATCTTCGCAAGATTTGCCGATATCTCAGCGGGGAGTTTATCCGGGAAGAAAGTGGCAACGCGGTCGGTGAGGCGCAAACGGTTCTCGCCTATTGCGATACCCACTGCCATCGACGTAAACGTCTTGCTGCACGAGTACAGCGTGTGGGCATCCTCAGCGCGATAAGGCGCAGGATGAGCCTCGGCTATCACCTTACCGTGGCGCACCACCATCACATGATGGATATCGGTTTTAGGCACCGCCATGAGCGAGTCGACAAACCGCGTCACAGCAACCGGGTCAACACCCTGGGCGGCAGCCGTAGAACGCTCCAAATCGCCCACCTGAGCGCTGGCAAACAGAGCCACAAAGGCCGCAAACACAAGAATTATTCGTTTCATAACATGAGGTTTTAGTTTCAATGCAAAGTTAGTGATTTTTATTAACAAAAACAAAACCACCCCCGCATTTATCCCCCATCACCACCAGCACCTCCCCACACCCATTTTTAGACTAAAAGTACATAAAAGCATATATAATTTGCGTAATCTGCTCAATCTGTGGTTAATTAATTTCTGCGAGTTTTGCGAGTTCTGCGAGAGGCCAATCCCCATCGCGAAGCCCAATTTCTTATAATTTATCCTAATTTCTTTCAGTTTATGTTCTTAAATCACCCTCAAAAGCCCTTTTGTTCCTTCTGTCTAAATAACACCCACGCGAAGCAAAAAATCCCCCGGCCATGACGACCGAGGGATCAATATCAATATTCCCCTAAGGGAACCTTTCCACTATTAGCGGATAACCTTAGCAGTGCTGTGGCTACCGTCGGTGTATTCGGTAACAACGATGTTGATACCAGGCTGAGCCTCGCCGAATGCAACACCAGCAACATTGTAGAAGCGTACGCTCTTCACAGTCTTCACCGCGTCAACACCGTCAACACCAGTAACGATTTCATTGTTGTGCTGCAGGTTGATGGGATAGATTACGTAAGCTGTACCCTCGGTATCGCTTGCCTGGGGCTCGAATTGACCAGCCTTGCGAGCAGCGTTGTTAGCCGAAGCTGTTGCGTTCTTCATAATAGCTCTGAACTGATAAGCATAGCCATTCTGGAGGTTGGGAGTAGTTGTAACGTTGTAATCATAAGTGCTGATTGCAACCTTAGCCGCAAACTCGTTTGCATTACCGCCGTTTGCATCGGGCAGATAGAAGAAACCATCTTTGTAAACTGCATATACCACCTGAACATACTCGTTGGGCTTGGGAGTCATGAAGAAGTAGTTCTTCTGGTCGTTGCCAGCAACGCTGTTGCTCATGAAGTTTGCAGGAGTCATCGGGTTACGATAGTAAGCCTCACTGTTACCAGTGGTTGTAAGCGCCGCGGCATTTGCAAGAACGAGGCGGGGGTTAACAGTGTTTGTGTAACGGCCGGTGATTGTACCACCCTTGATAATCTTGTCAACATAATCTGCCTCGGTTACGGTTGCGGGAACTTCAATCTCAAGCCAGTTACTCTGGTCATATTCCTCTTGAGCCTTTTCGTTCTTAACAACGTTGGTTGCAGTAGTACCCGCGAAGTTGCTCTCAGCCTTAATGAGATAGCTCTCAAGACCGTCAGCCTTAGTCACCTTGCCTACAGCGTCATTGTTATCCTTAACGAGGAGGATAGTCTTGTTGTTTGCGTTGTCGGTATACAGTGCAACACCCTGCAGGTCGTTGGTGATAGTATAGTCTGTCTCTGTGTTGGTCTCGCCATTATTACCCTTGGCAACAAGCTCCTTGAGTGTAAGAGATGCAACCTTATGCTCTTCGAAGCGGATAGGCAGGATTTCCCAAGCCATCTTATACTCTTCGTCAACCTTGATGTTATAAATCTGGCAGATACCATAGATGTTATATGTCTTACTTGCAGTTGCATCGTCGGGAACCTCTACTACAGCACTCGAGCCATCTTTGCTAAGCGAACCATTGTTACTGTACTTGTTGTACATCACGTTGGTGGTTGTAGTTCCGTCTGCATCATAAAGTGCATAGAATTTACCATTTGTGTTAGTGAAATAAACATTCTTCAGCAAGATGTAGTGGTTGTTCCATGCAGCAAGGTTTGCATCATCTTCGGGTGTAAGCTCGTTAAATTGTGCAAATGTAATAAGTTCCGGGTCGGCAACGGCCTTAAGGGTTGCCTCGTCAAATGATGCAAGTTCAGTATCGGTCGATGCCTTGGCTTGACGATACTTACCGTCTGCATAATAGTTCTTTGTTGCTATAAAGCCGGCAGGAATAACATCACCGTTCTCATACTTGGCATTATTGCTTGCGTCAGTTCCCTTAATAGAATTAAGGATAGATGATGTATAAATCTGAGTGTAGCCACTATTGTCCTTAATCCAAATATAATCGTGGCCAGTGCTTGCAAGCTTCTGCGCATAGTCATAAAGAACGACTACCGAATTGTCGAAAACTACTTGTGTATCATCATCAAGTGCGTTGAACTCTGCAATGTTCTTTACATGAACAAGTTCAACATTCTTAAATGTAGCACTTGCAACTGAACTAACCTCACCATTGGCATTAACCGCAATCGCCTTAACTGTGCAAGATGCATCAATTGCAAATACACCTGTATACTGTGTGCTGCTGGTAGTTGGGTCTGTTCCATCGGTTGTGTAGTAGATTGTGCAACCCTCCTCAGCAGTAATGGCGATGTCTTGGGTGCCTTCAAATTCGCCGCCATTGGGAGAAATCACAGGCTTGGCAACAGCAGATACATCTTTCTTATATATGAGTACCAGTTGCTGGCCGCTTGAATAGCAACTAAATATTTCGCTTGTAGCGTTGTATTTAAGCCAGTTTCTGGTATTAGTTCCACTGAACTTGATTGAGGCAGCGCCACTACTGAATGTGATTGTCGCGCTTGCATTGTCATCAATACTTTCTTGAGATTTCAATTGATTAGCTGAGCTTGAAGCCGCATACAAATAACCCTCATCAGTAAGCAACGCGTATGTGCCCTCTTTTGTACCTGTTTCAAGTGTAATAGTCTTAATGTCTTCTGTCGAAACGGTTGCAGTGCTATTGTCCGCGCTAAAAACAATACCGTCCGTAACTATAGGACGATTGGTTTTTGTGCCTTGTTTACCCATTGCACCAAGGTGGGCAGTGTTTGTTAATATGATAACATCGCCTTCACTAAGGTCATCTGCATTTGTTACCAGGGTGTAAACTTCACCGGTGATTGAAGGATCAGATACAGTAACCTGACATGTAGCAGTTGATGCATAATATGTTTCATTGCCCTCATATGAAGCAGTGATTGTTGTTGAACCAACACCTACTGCGTGTACCAAACCCGTTGAAGCGTCAACGGTCGCAACATTCGTGTTTGCGCTTGAGAAAGTAACAACGCCACCGGTTACCGAAACGGTAGCCGCAAGTGTAACATCCGCTTCACCAACATTCATCGACAACGTTGTTTGGTCAAGTGTTACAGTAGAGCTAAGTTTATTTACCTTAAGGGTATAATAAGCTGTTGAACCTTCATATGTGTCGTTTCCTGCATAAGCAGCCGAAATTGTTGTTGTACCTGCACCTGCAAGTGTAACATTACCGTTTGCATCAATTGTTGCTACGCTGGTGTTGCTGCTGGAATAACTGATTGTGGCATCCGCAGGACCTCCCGTGAGGGTAGCCTGTGTTTGGAAACTTTCAGCATCAACATACTTTGTGATAGTTTGTTCGTCATAATCCGCACCAAAAGAGAGTGTTGTTGCAGTCTTTGAAGAACTACTCTCATATGTTACAGCAATTGAAGAAATACGGGATTGCGCAGATGCTGTATTTGTAAGAGTTATACTAGACGTTGTAGACCCAGACCAGGTCACGGTGTGAGCATTAGTGTCTGTTACAGGAGCATTACCAGTACTTGCAGACCATGTTTTTTCATAACCTGAAGAGCAATTAAGAACAACCTGTGTAATTGTAATGCCTGTTGATGGAGTAACAACAATAGTACCTCCAGCCTGAAGCCTAACATAAGTCGTACCACCCCAATTGTTAGGATTCGAAGTTCCGTCTGTACATGTAATAGTAATACCACTTTTGGTGGCACCAGCATTAGAACTGATTTCCTTACCAGAGCCTGTGGTAAAAGACACCGTTGTTGCTGCTTGCACCGCAATGGTGGCAAGCAGGAAGAACATTAAAAATGTTAATACTTTTTTCATTTGTTTGTTTATTTAATTGGTTGTTTTCTAATCAATTAGTCTTGTATTATCACAAAATAAAGTTGATACCCTGGCTTGTGTACCTTAATTCCGCAACACTATTATAAATTAAACTTTTTAAGTACCTGAGCAAC
>DCGA01000156.1:0-15171 GCA_002314465.1 bacterium UBA1790
TCTGGGCTACAAGGTCCGTTATGTCAGAAACATCACCGACGTCGGTCATCTCGAGCACGATGCCGACGAAGGCGAGGACAAGATAGCAAAGAAAGCTCGTCTTGAACAGCTTGAGCCAATGGAGGTTGTCCAAACTTATACCCTCCGCTATCACGAAGCAATGCGTATGCTCAATGTGGCTCCACCATCTATCGAGCCACGCGCTTCGGGACACATCGTCGAGCAGATTGAAGCTGTCAAGAAGATTCTCGATTCAGGATACGCATATATCAGCAATGATTCCGTGTATTTTGATGTTGAGAAGTACAACCGCGATTTCCACTACGGCATACTTTCCGGACGCACACTCGATGCGACAATGGAAGGCACCCGCGCCCTCGACGGGCAGAGCGACAAGAAGGCTCCTTATGATTTTGCAATCTGGAAAAAGGCTGAGCCTCAACATATTATGAAATGGCCATCTCCTTGGGGAGAAGGTTTTCCGGGCTGGCATCTCGAATGTTCAGTCATGGGAGAGAAATATCTCGGTCACGAGTTCGACATCCACGGAGGCGGTATGGATCTTATGTTCCCGCACCACGAATGTGAAATCGCTCAAAACGTTGCCAGTCGCGGCACACGCGGAGTCCACTACTGGGTTCACAACAACATGATTACCATCAACGGCAAGAAGATGGGCAAGTCGCTGGGCAACTTCATCACACTTGAAGAGTTCTTCACCGGCAGCCACAAACTGCTTGAGCAGGCCTATGGCCCCATGACCGTGCGCTTCTTCATCCTTCAGGCTCACTACCGCGGCACCGTGGACTTCTCTAACGAAGCCCTTCAGGCCGCCGAGAAGGCCTACGAGCGTATCATGGACGGCTGGCACCGCCTGCAAGCACTCACAGCCGGAGCAACCACCACAGTCGACCTCAAGGACTACCGCACCCTTTGCGCCGAGGCAATGAACGACGACCTCAACACTCCCACAGTAATCGCAACCCTGTTTGACGCCTGCACAGCCATCAACAAGGCCAACGACGGCAACGGCACAATCTCACAGGCCGATATCGACGAACTGAAGAGCGTATTTGAGACCTACCTGTTTGACGTGCTCGGCGTGCGCGACAATGCAGCCGGCGGAGCAGGCAGCGTGAACCTTGACCCCTATCGCAAGGCTGTGGACCTGCTGCTTGAGGTGCGCCGCAATGCTAAGGCAGCCAAGGACTGGGCTACCAGTGACCTTATTCGCGACAAACTCAACGAGGCCGGTTTCGACGTCAAGGACACTAAGGACGGCTTTGAATGGAAAGTACGTTAATCACGATAATAGTACCCATCTACAACGTGGCGGTCTACATGGACCGCTGCGTTGATAGTATATTGACCCAGAGTTACCGCAACCTGGAGGTTTTCCTTGTGGACGACGGTAGCACCGACGGCANNGAGATGTGCGACCATTGGGCTTCGCGCGACGAGCGCATCAAGGTTATCCACCAGGAAAACGCAGGCCTGAGCATGGCCCGCAACGCCGCCCTCGACGTGATGACGGGCAACTATGTGGTGATGGTCGACGGCGATGACTACATAGCCCCCGACAGCATTACCACATTATATAATATAATAGAGACCACCGGGGCAGGGATTGCCGCGGCAGGATGGTGCCTCTTTGACGACGGTACGGAGCCCGCGATGGAGCAGAGCGAAGGCAAGGTGACCACATTCACCGCCAGCGAAGCCATCGACGACGTGTTTTACCAGCACACGCTCACCAATTCGGCTTGCAGCAAGATGTTCAAGGCCGATGTGTTCGCCGATCTGAGATTCCCGGCAGGAATGCTCTACGAGGACCTTGCAGTGATATACAACGCCATGCAAGCAGCCGGAAAAGTGGCCCACACTACACGCCAGCTCTACTACTACCGCCAACGCACCAGTGGCAGCATCACCAGCAGTTTCTCGCGCAAGCGCACCCATGTGCTCGACATCATGGAGCAACTCGAGGAGCGCGTAAGCGACGAGGCTCCGCAGCATCTGCCCGCAGTGCGCAGCCGCCTGTTGAGCGCCTACTTCAACATCTTCTTGCTATGCCCGCAAGACGGCACATTTGGCGATGTCATCACCCGCTGCTGGCGCGGTATAAAGCGACTGCGCGGCAAGTGTCTGCTCGACTCACGCGTGCGCAGCAAGAACAAGGCAGGCATCATGCTCTCCTACCTGGGACAACGTGCTTTGCGTCTCGCCAACCGATAACAGAATCTTACATAAAAAGAACAGCCCGGACGTAAGAATCCGGGCTATTTCTTTCTATCCTGATAGTTATTATTTCTTGTGGGAGGCGAGGGTTTGGGAGAGTTCCTCGTTTGTAATCGTTATCTCACTCTTCATACCGTTGCGGGTGTCGGTGTAACGGTATTTCATGTCCTTGCCGTCGTCCACAACGAGTTGGACAAACTTGAGGTAGTCGGGCTCGTTAAGCGATTGCTCGATGCTAAGGAGTATGTTGTCGTGCTTGGCAGGCACCGATGCCACGATGGTACCAGTAGAGTCGTTCACATTGTAGACATACACCACGCTGCCGTCCTCTACCACCATGTCGGTCCATATCATCTCGTTGCTCACGGGCATGGGCAGTGTTTTCTTGTTGATTTCAATAATCTGGGAGATTTCGTCGCTCGATGTGCTTGAACTGCATGATGCCATCGCCATCATCATGGTTGCAAGGAGTGCTATAAGTGTAAATCTATGTTTCATTGTCGTGTTTATTATCATCAAGGGCAAAGATAGTGATTTTTTTTCAAACAACGTGTAGTAAAGTGAATTACTCTTGCGTCTAATGGACAAAAAACAGATAAAACAACAACGTATAAAAACTTACAACTATGATACATGAATTTTGTATGGCAGCTTATCCTTTTGTTTTTCTCGGACTTGCACTCGCTGTAATTGCTGCTATATACGGACAAAAGAAAATTCGCGACCGCGAAGCAAAAGAAGCCGGCAAAGAGTCATCAGAGCCCATGAAGGCAGGTGACTGGTTTAAGGCAAACGGTTGGTTCGTTGCATCGATGTGCATGTTTGCTGTAGGCTTCATGCAGTGGATGGGTAACAACGAGTCATCATCGGCAACAACATTCATGTGCCTCGGCTCTTCATTCCTGTGCTTAGGGGCAATTGCCGCTAACAAAAAGAACGAAAACAACGAGGAAAACGACAACAGCGAAAATAAAGACAACAATGAAAAAGTTTGATTTATTCCTTAATATCACAGGAGGCCTACTGGCACTCGCAGGACTTGTGCTTATCATCATCAACATCATGAGCGACGGTTCTCCCGTCCTTAGCATCGCAATGTGCTGCGTCCTCTTGTCGCAAGCGCTGGTGATATGTGCCCAGCACCGCAAGCGCAACCAAGAAAAGAAAAAGTGAACACACAACTTAATAACAGTGCGCCCCGGGAATCACAAGGTTCTCGGGGCGTGTTTATTGGGGGGATTGATTACCTTTTACAGGGAGAAGATGAGGCCGAAGAAGATGTAGATGAGCAAGAGGCCAACGGTGACCAAAGCACTACGCCACAGGCAGCCGAGGGGGCTGGGTGGATTGGCGATGGTGTGGAGGAGGCCTTTGCTGTTGTTGTCTTCGGTCTTTTTCTTCATGCGTGATTCTGAACGTAGGGGTTGTGTAGTTACTCGTGAACGCGAGGGTTGTGTAGCACGACGCGGCGGTGGCGTGGGAGGTGTGGTGCTTCGCTTGCGGTGAGGCGGAGGTGTTGCCGGCTGTTCGTAAGAAGCGGAGCGCTGCGGGCGTGCAGGGGGTGCCTGACGCACTGGTTCCTCCTCGGCAACAGGGGCAGGCTTAGCCGCATTGCGACGGGAAGTCACACCGGCCACTTTAGACGAAGCCAAGCATTGCGGGCAAACCACAACACCGCCGGTCTCCTCAAGTTGCTCTTGGGAGACATCTAATTCCTTACCGCATTTTTTGCAAGTCCAGATCATTGGGGTGAGGGGTGAGAGTTGAGGGTTGAGGGTTTAAAGTTTAAAGTTTAATGTTTAATGTTGAGGGTTGAGGGTTTAAGGATTTCTTGGCACCTCGCCCTTTAAACATTAAACCATAAACATTAATCATTACTCATAGTGAATTATCGCCTTAACTGATACATGCCACTGGCCGTTCTCGTAGATTGCCTCGCCGGCACGGTCGGTGACGATGCGGGTCATACCGTTGGCCATCTGTATAGCATGGCCCGAGCAAGCACGGGTGAGGTTCTCGCCAGGCATCATGAGGGCAAAGCGGTGCACATCGCGGTTGTCAATGACATTATACTCGCCGTGAACCCCGTCGGGTGTAGTAAGGACAAAGATTGAGTTACCCAACTCAAATTCATCGGTAGCGCGCATGAAGGTCTCGTTCTCGTCGGGTTTAGACAAGTAGAGGGTCTTCACAGCCGCCTTGCGGGGCTGCGGCTGCTGACGCACGGGAGCAAACGGCTCGACAGGCGATTCGTAGCCACGGGGTTGCTCGGTGAATTGCGGTTGCTGCGTAACCCTGGGTTTAGACTGGAGTTTGATATCATCGATTTGCGCCGCTACATCGTTGGCAAAGTTCTGCATATTGTTGTTCAGAGCTCCGATATCCTCGATATAGTTATCGCGCAGTTTGTCGAGAGAGCGGCGGGTAGTCCACGCAAAGGCGAGGGCACCCAGAGCCAACAATGCAAGCGCGATGTCGACAAGAGTGTGATAGTCGAGCCAAGACGACTGCTGAGGCTGTTCCTGAAGTTCGGGAAGGGGCTCAGTAGCCACCGAGTCGACCTGAACAGGTTGCTCAGGAGCCGATGCGGTTTCGGCCGCCTTAGCCTCCACATAGTTTCTCAGTTCGGTAGCCACGCCGCCAGCAAGTCCACCGGCGAGTTGCTTAACCGTAGCCACATTGCCGCCGTCGTTCTCGCGTTTCTTGAGTTGGCTGTAGGTCTCATTCCAGTTCTTCTTACCTTCGTAAACGGCGTTAAGGTCATCGAGCGTATAGCCCTCGGGATTGCGCGCCTGGAAGTCGGCAGTAGCCTGTCCATAGCCGTCGTTGAGAGCAGTGTTCTGGGCAATGATTGCCAGTGCATGCTGCCACTGCTGCTGAGTGAGCACGGTAGAGTCGTTGAAACTCTGGCACAAAGCGGCGAGTGCAACCAGCACAGCCGCAAATGATGCGATTATCCTTTTCATTGACATGAAATTTAATTGTGGTTAAAAGCGTCCCGAGTTGTACCCGAGGTTCTTGAGCAAGTTGTGGCGAATAACGCCCACGATGGGATAGAAGAAGGGAACATCCTCGATGATGTCGCCATCCTCGTAGCGTCCGTTGAGGAATGCGTTGATACCAGCCGACAGATAGTTGCCCAGGTCATCATTAACCACCTCACAGAATACCTTGAACACATTGCGGTCGATGCCGAAGTCGTCGCGCAGATCGGCGTCGCACAGTTCGATGAAGAACTGGTTGAACTCCTTGACACGCGCCACAAGATTCTCACGAGTGTCCATATCCTTGATGCCGGCCAGCGTGAGGTCAGTATCGGGGAGCATAGAGTAGTTGAACTTGAGGGCGTTAACCTCGCGCGGAGTGTAAGCCACCGCATCCTTGTCGCCCAACATCTTCACACCGCCGCGGCAGGTAATCTGCTTGGGACACTCGGTCTCAATCTTGATGCCGAAGCGCTCGCTGTAGTGCTGGCCGTAAACCTTCTCCACGATGAGGCGAGTGAGTTCGGTCACCATGCTTGCGCTGCCCACGATATTGAGAATCTTAGAGCCAGTACCGCTGAAGTAAACCTGCTTGGGCATGCGATAGTTGCGAGCCTTCATCATTGTAGCGATGTAGTAGATGATAGCGGCATAGAAGTACATGAATACAATCTTGCGCTGTCCATCATTACGCAACAGGGCATTGTAACTATAGAGGTTGCGGTCTATCTCGCGCAGGCCACGCAGTTCTTCCACGTTCTCAATCGAGAAGAGGTAGGCATTGATGTCCTCGCTGCGCTGCTGCTGCATGATCTTGTCGAGGATGCTTGTGAGATAGGTGATATTAGTGCTGCGGTCGTTCTCGATGAGTTGCTTGAAGTAACTGGTGTAATGAGCAAGCAACGGGTTGTGCTCGGCATCCTTATCGGCAAACGCATCGCCAAAGATTGCGTTACCGGCAAAGCGGAACGACGAAATAGCCACGGGCTCACTGCCCATGCCGTCGGTGGTGGGCTGGTAGATAACAGCATCGCTGGTTCCACCGCCTATATCGATTGATACATAACTTGCGCCGTCCACGTCGGGGCCCTTGTAATAGGCTGCGGGTGCAAGCGACTCGGTGCAGTTGTGCAGCAAGTCGAGGTTGTCGCTTATGTAAGTGCGGAACAGGTCTTCCCATGTCTCGCGCAACTGACGGCGGTCGCTACCGCTCATGCTCACAGGATAGAAGTAAACCACCTCAACACGACGCAGGTCAACATTCTCGAGCAAGGCCTTAGCCTTGATGAGCAGCACTATCTCGCGCAGGAACTCCTTGGCAAGACGGCTATCGCCCATCCACTTGAGGTTAGTGGTCACATTGTAACCGTCGAAGAACTTGCGCTCATACAAGAACGGTATGTTCACGTCATGGAACAACTTGTTGCCACCGTCGCTCTCGGCGTTTCGTGCCAAAGAAGAACGCAGGGGGAAGCCGTATACGTTGTCGATGTTAGTGGGCAAGAACTCGATACGCTGCACCTGCTCGGCAATATCGAGGCTGCCGGGCTTCATGAGTGAAGCAAGCAGAGCCTGTCCTGCACTGTGTCCCATAGTGAGAGGCTGTGAAGTCTGTCCCTTGACAGCCCATTCCACATGGCTGTTGGTAGTACCGAAGTCAACAGCAAAGACGAGTTCGGTCACCGATGGGATATAAGGTTTCCACTGCGGCACGATGAGGCCGTTGAAAGTGCCCAGGTCACTTGTGAGAGTAACCTCCATGTAGTCCCACGAGCCATTCACATCGTAGTAGGTGGTGTTGAACGGGCCGGTTGCAGTGCGGGTCTTGCTCGACACGTTGAGGTCGCCCTCGCCGCGTCCGTTCTGCATGAACTTGAGCGATGCGGTGCTGTCGATGAGCATCGAGAAGAGCTGCACTGTGTAGTCGTCCTTCCTGCCGGTGCGCACAAACGGGAATACCGAAGTAGAAAGAGTAGCCGAAACGATGCGACCGGTGCCGCGCATCTCGTCGAAACGCCATGCATGGTCGGTAGTGGGCATATACACGCGGGTGAGTTCTATGAAGCGTTTCTTCACGGGGATGCGCAGTGTAACGCTCACGCTGCCGTCGCCGTTCTCGACGATATCGAGCACGTTGAGGCCGTGGATGCGACCACACAGGTCCTGCGAAGTGAAGTACTTGAAGTATTCTTGCTTGACGGGAAGCAGATAGCCGTTGCGAGCCACGAGGTCGCGCGACTGCAGGTTGCCGTCGAGGAAGTGGTCGTTATCAATAGCACCGTTGAGCTTGATGAGCGTGTCGGTGAGCATATCCACTGTTGTGAGATAGGGATACTCGATGCTTGTAGCGGGCAGTTTGCGCTGCTCCACGGGTACACCGCCAGTGAACACAACGGTGGCGCTGTCCCAATCCTTGTCGATGTAACGGTAGTGCTCCACACTGCCGCTGAAACCGGTGCGCAGCACCAGAGGCATCACCGCACCCTCGGGCTGAGCCACTGTGGGTTCAATGACGAAGTCGCTCTGCGAAGCCTGAGTGCGGATGTCGCGTACACGCTTGTGATAGAGGAAAGCACCCAGCACATTGACCTGTGCGCCGCCGCTGAACTTGTCGAAGTCGCGGTTGAGACGGTCGAGCACAATGCCCGAGTTGTCGTGGCTGAGAGCGCTCAAGTTGGGGATTACCTCCACTATGCGGTTATAGACCTCGGGGCGACGGTCGCGCAAGATTGCAGCGTTGTGCATCATGTAACTATAAACCTGTCCGGCCTTCTCGCGCAGCGTGGGATAAGCGTTAAACAAGAGGAACATGTAATAGATGAAATCCTCGTCGCGCTGCCACAGATGACGTGTTGCCGAGAAGAGCGACACACCCTGCTCCACCTTAATCTGGTTGATGGTTTCGCTCACGGGAGCAGCCATAACAACCGAAGCGGGCGAAGTACCACCTATCACCTTGTTGTCCCACACGATGATGTACCAGTCGACAAGATCGTCAAAGTTGTAGACCTTGTCGGCTGCAAGGAAGAGTTCGAGAGTCTCGCCGTAGAGACGGTGCTGACCATTGGCCTTGAGGCGTGCAAGTTCGTCCTTGCGGTTCCAGGTAATGATGCGCAGGTAGTCCTTGTGGTTCTCATAGTCGAACAACAACTGTGCCACATCGAGAGCATTGCTTACCAGACGCTCGTTCATCACCGCACCGTGCAGTTGCGGGTTGGCGAGGTTGTGGAAGGCATTCTTCACCAGGTCGATTTGTGCAAACGGACTGGGTATTGCGGTGCGCGGATTGCTCGAAAGACCACCATCGGGGTCCTTGATCTGGGCAATGTCGTCTTCGCTGTAAGGCTCCACCGGGATCCAGTCGCCATTGACATTCTTAGATGTCTTGTTGCTATATGATAATATCTTGCTCATTGTATATTATGCCTCGCGCAGATCTCACAGATCTCGCAGATGTTTAATAGTTTTTGAACTGATTAGTTAATGTTCTCGTAGCGCTCGTCGATAATCTTCTGCGCCGCACGATTAAAGAGGTCAAGGAATTTGTACTCAATCTCGTCGGGCGCATAAGTGCTGTTCTGGCTCAAAGTGTTCATCACGCTCTTGAACACATTGTTGTCGACGCTCTTGCGGCCAAAGAAAGACTTGGCTGTGTTGACATCGTGGATAGCCTTGTTCATATCCCACTCGCCTATGTTGAAGAGTTCCACGCTGCGCATGTTGTTATACATCTCGGTAATCCAGTCCTTGTAGGCACCCATGAATTCGCCCGAGAGCGTGCGGTAGAACTGCGAAGCGAGGAAGTCGCTCTTGATTTGCGGCTTGTCGTTGGTGTAACCCTGGCCGATGGTGTCCTTGAACCCGGTGTTGAGATGGATGAACAGCAGGTGCAGTTTCACCAGTTTGTCGTAGATGAGATGACGAGTCTCGGCACCGAACGCCTTGAAATCGACGTTGAGCGAGTCGCGGTCGAGTGCATACTCATAGGCCGACGAAGGCAGCGGATAGCCGTTCTCGTCGCTGAGCTGAGAGTTGGCAAGTCCGGCAAACTTGAGCGGAGCCATAGCGCCCACCAGTTCGACCATGTGTGCGCGGTTGCGCTGACCATGCTCGCCCGGGTCGTAGAGATAAGGCACGCTCACCACCTGGTCGCCCAGGTAGAAGATGGTGTTGAGGTTGCTGTCGTTGGCACCGGTGAGAGTCTCCTTGTAGTAGTACAGGGCGCTCTGTGTCTTCACGATGAAGTCGGCCTTGTCGATGCGGTGGTCGTCGCCCAGTTCAAGGTTGAAGTAAGGCAAAACGGTGAGTCCGCCAATGGGCGCCTTGCGCAGCACATCGCGGTTGTTGATGTCGAGGTTTGCCGCCTGGCGAATGTTCTTCACCATGATGGGGAAACCTGCAGCACCGGTACCTCCGAAGATACTGCTTATGAAGAAGATGCGGTCGCCAGCGTTGAACACATTGGCAAACGCCTTGAACTCGTTGCTGTCCTTTATCTCATTGAGTGCCACGCTACCGATATTGGGCGAGCCCACGAAACCGATGTTCATCTTGTTCTCGAGCTGTTCGTTGCTGAAGAGCAGTGACGACAACGCCTGGTTGGCCTCGTTCATGGTGTCGTAGCCGATGAATTCGCGGAACTTGTTGCGCTCCACGGCACTGAGGTTGAAGATAAACGTGTCGTTGAGCTGAATGCTAGAGTCGCGCATGATTTCGCGCAAAGTCACGATGCGGTTGGCAAAGAATCCGTCAACATCGGTGCGGTTGCCATACAGTTTGCTGCGAATCATCCTGTAAGATGTGAGCAAGGCCTCGGTACGCTTGAGGTCCTCGTTACCCTTGTGAGGGTCAATGATGATGGGCACCAACTCAAGGTTGGGCACAGGCTTTCCGTTCTCGTCGAGCGGGCGAACGCCGGCTGCCGAGAGCATGAGCATAGACTTGAGCACGCGCGAACCCGTGCCGCCGATTGCAAAAATAAATAATCGCATATCTTAATTGATTTTTACGAATACTGTCAAGTGATTATTGGGGGAAGGGAGTATGACGGCAGTTGGTGCTCCACCAGCGCATCGAGAACGATGCCACGACAAACAGCACTGCAGTCATGACGAACAATTGCATGATGAACTGCACAGCCTCGCCCGTATAGTCAAGGCCATTGTTCTTGAGAATGCCGTTTATAACCGCATAGCACACGACGGGTGCCGCAAGCGTGATAACGCCAAGTACACCGGCCCAATGGAACCAACGGTCGAAGTTTACCGAGTTAATGACATAGTAATAGACACCTGCACCGGCCCACGCCATACCGGCAACAATCATTGCCACCATGGGGTAGACATTCAGGTTGTACAACTGGTCGTTGAAGCCCTGGTTAAAGTAGAGCATCTCAAAGATGTTACTGTTCTGGCTATAACTCAACGCTACGAAAACCAGCGTGATTACCAATCCGATTGCTAAAAATACAACTCTCTTCATCTATAATTTGTTTTCTTGTGATTACTTGGTTGATACAGGGGTTACCTTCTCACATTCCACATCTGCTGCGAACCGCTGCCAATGAGTACATCGATGTTGGGGTTGGCCTTCTCAATGAGTTTCATCTGAATGAACTGGTCGGGACTCAGGTTCATCTCGGTCATGTAGGCCTTGTCGGCGATAGCCCTCTGCTTCTCGGCAGCGGCACGAGCCTGCTCGGCAACCGACTTCTGCTCCATGGAGCGCTTCTGCTGGATGTATTGTGCAGTCTTGTTCATCTCCTCGAGCTGGTCCTTGTTGGGCTTGGCAGCACCTGTGGTGACACTGCATATCATGATGGGGAACTCTTTGTTCTTAGACAACTCCTCGATGTGCTTGCGCATGTCGATAATGAGCATGCTGTCGATGCGGTTGAGCACCTCGCGGTTACTGATGAGGTCGAAGGGGTTGTACATCGACACATATTCCCTGGTCTTGTTGCGATAGTAGACCTGGATGTTGTTCTCATACCACTTTTCGCCATAATTCTCGAGCAAGACGGGGCTCTTGCCCTTTATAATCTGGATATTGATGTAGGTGTTGAAGTCGAGGGGAGTGTTGTCGTTAGAGAAAATATCGTCGAACTTCTCGTCATATCTTACGGGGACAATCTTGAAATACTTGGCCTCGCTCGACAGTGCGCCATAGGCAAGACCTGTCGACACGGCGTCCTTCTCGATGCCGCCATGGCCGAATATCCAAGGTTTCTTAACCCACACAGCCTCTTCCTCGGGGCCGGGAGCCGCGTTGGTACAACTGTTGAGAGCAGCCAATGCCATGGCTGAGAGTGCAAATGCTAAAATAAAGTTGCGTTTCATTCTTATTATTTTGATTTAATGGTTATCGTTACTTGAGGGCGATGCCCATGGTGAAATAGTTGTTGCCCGAGCCGAATGCTTGGCTGATGCCGCCAAGGAAACTGCTCAAACCAAATGTTGTGGTCGAGAACGAGGGCGACGAGGGATTGGTATCGTCGTGACATGTCGACTCCTCGATCCAGCGCGGGAACTCGTTGCGCAGCGACAGTTGGATATTGTCGCGCGGACCCTTGTATTGGCCAGTGATAGTAATGATGTGGGTCTTGCCCTCAAGATAGTTCTTGTTATTAGCGGTGAACATGCTTTGCTCAATGGGCTTAACATCGACCTTGAAGTTGCTGAGCGACTTAATGGTGTAACTGTTACCGTCGCACAGAACCGACTCGGGGCAGTTGATGCCCGAGAGGTCGGCAGCGATGGCAAAGCTCAGCACGCCCGTTGTCTTGTCGGGCTCCACGCCGGTGAGTTCGCAGCTGCCGCCACGGCTCAGGCGGAAACGGCCGGCATTGTCCTTCCAGTCGGGAATCACGTTCCAGTCGACCTCGCTTTCGCCCTGGTTGAAGCGGTAACTGTTGCGTGAGCCCTGCACGGCGAGGAACTGCTTGTAGTCCTTGCTTGCCGCCATCACGTCCATCACCTTGGTATCGGCAATGATGAGCAGGTAGAAGGGGCGGGTGCCGTTGTAGGCAAACGCATTGTTGTTATAGGGGTAGTACTTGCCGTTGTAGTCGCCGGTGAGCTGGTGCACGATGATGCTCTTGCCCTTGTAGCGCTTGAACATATTGGTTGCAAGGCTGTTTTCCTCGTTGAAAATCTTGTCGATGCTCACATCCTTGGTGTCGGCAGGCGAGTAGATGAGGTCGGTAACCACCACACTCACGTTGCCAGGCTTCTGAGCCTCAAGGATATCGTTGAAAATCTTCTGGAAGTCGGTGTAAGATGCGTTGCCCACGCCGGCTGTCGAGGCATAGATATTGCGGTCCTGGAGGAAACTGTCGACCGTGCCGCTATAGGGAAAAATGCCGTCGTTGACGATGTTGATGCGAGCCTTGTCACCATTGGGGAAGTAGTTGATGAGGTCATTAACCGCCTTCTTGAGCTGGCCACGGCCACCCGCATCGTCGTAGGGGACCATGCTGCCGCTACGCTCAAAGTAAACCGTGAGCGTGAAGGTGTTGGCACCATAGGCAATCACGTTCCACCTCATGACGGGACGCAACGACTCGCCCACGCTCTGCACCAGCATGTTCATGGCGTCGTAGTTAATCTCGCCGTCGGCAGTGATATACTCGGCATATTGCTTTGGGTTGGCCTTGATAATCGAGCAGATGGAGTCGAATCGCGCCTGGGTGGTATCGTTCTGCACCAGCGCCTGACGTATGGCGTCCTTGAGTTGCGAGTCACGGCCAGAGCAACCGCCCATCACCATTGCCATTATCATTACCATTGCTGCGAGTGGCAGCACCATAAGTTTCTTCATCTTGTAACAGTTTTTTTCTATTAGACTACAAAGATACGCTAAAAGTTGCATTGTCGCGCCCGTACATAGTTAAAAAAAAACAATGCACGGTAATTTTTGCAATGCCAGTTGCAACAATCATGCCAATAGTCAACAAGGAAAAACAGGACATAAAAAATCGACTATTGGCCAATTTTACTGAAAAAAAAGGTAAGAATTCGAAAAAAAATAAGAAATGTGCTGTGATTATTTGCTCATGTGCCAAGTATTTGCTTACTTTGCAGTATATTTATTTCATTACGATTGTTTTTAGGCTTGTTTATTTCATTTATTTCTAATGACCATGACACATTTCGGGAATAGTCCCGAGATTTAGGGTTGCAGAGTACGTGTGTATTCTGCTTCTTTTTTTTATCCCCTTCCCCACTCCAATGCGCTAAAAAAGAGTGCCAATGATGAAAAAAACAAAAAAGATGCGATTTATTTTTGTGCTTTGCGTTAAATGCACTACCTTTGGAAGATAATTTTTTAGCATAAACAAAATATCCCATACATTATGAGAAGAATACTCTTTATCGCCTTGATGGCATTGATGCTCGTTCCGGCACTTGCACAGGAACGTCGCTACAATGTTTACGGCGTTATGTTCTACAACCTTGAGAACTTGTTTGATACCATCAATGCCAACGGCACTTATGACATGGAATTCTCGCCCAACGGCGCTCGCCAGTGGAACAACGAAAAATACTGGCAGAAACAGCATAACATGGCCTATGCCATCAGCCAGATGACCGACCACGGCACAACTACCGGCCCGGCGATTATAGGCGTGAGCGAGATCGAGAATATCACTGTGCTCCAGGACCTCGTAAAGCAACCCGAGATTCGCGCACAGCACTACCAGATTGTTCACCACGACAGTCCCGACCGCCGCGGTGTGGATGTAGGTTTACTTTATAACCCCCGCTTCTTCAGACTGTTGAGCGTAAACAACCACCGCCTCACCATCGAGGGCAATCCCAATTTCCGCTCTCGTGACCAGATGTGTGTAACCGGTATGCTTGCCGGCGAGAAGGTGAGCGTCATCGTCAATCACTGGCCCTCACGACTGGGCGGTGAGGATCAGTCGAGCTACCTGCGCGAGGCTGCTGCAGCATTGTCGCGCCACATCGTTGACTCACTGCTCTTAGATGATCCCAACCAGGGCATCATCTTGATGGGCGACCTTAACGACGACCCCCAGAACAAGAGTTGCGACAAGGTGTTCATGGGCAAGAAGAACATTGAGGACGTGAAAGAGGTGAGCGACATGTACAACCCCTTCTGGAAACTGCTCGACAAGGGCATTGGCACACTTGCCTATAAGGGCGGCTGGAACCTCTTCGACCAGATTATGATGAACGGTTATTTCACCAAGTACCGCGAGGGCAAGGATAAGCCCCAACTTACACTGCTGCGCGCCGACGTGCTCAACAAGGAGTTCCTCAAGACACGCGAAGGCGACCGCCAGGGTTATCCCTTGCGCACCTACTCGGGCGGTGTGTTCCTCAATGGCTACAGCGACCACTTCCCCACCGAGATTTTCCTTGTAAAAGAAGTAAAATAACAGACTAAATATTTTAATAGAATGGCAAAAATCGCAGACAAACAATATGTAGAACTGGCCTACGAGATTTTCGTAAACGACGAGGGCCAGGAGGTATCGCTCTACAAGTTCACCCCCCAGCAGCCCGACGCATTCGTGTTCGGCCAGGACCCTGGTATGCTTGAGGAATTCAAAAACAATATCGCAGGCCTTGAGCCCGGCGCAAAGTTCAACTTCTCACTTTCACCCGACCAGGCCTTCGGCGAGGTAAATCCCGAACTGGTTATGGACCTTCCCCGCGACATCTTTGTTGTCGACGGCGAGTTTGACAGCGAGAAGGTTTACATGGGTGCAGTAGTTCCTATGCAGACTGCCGACGGACAGCGCGTTATGGGTCAGGTTGTTAAGATGGACGATGCAACCGTTACGCTCGACTTCAACCACCAGCTTGCCGGCCAGACTATCAAGTATGTGGGCGAGGTAATCACCGTGCGTGAGGCAACCCAGGAAGAACTCAATCCTCGCAAGGGTTGCGCCGGTTGTGGCGGTGGTTGCGACTGCGGCGGA
>DCGA01000156.1:15209-21450 GCA_002314465.1 bacterium UBA1790
AGCGGCTGCAACTAATCTACAATAAGATAAACGCAAAAAGGGCGCCCCGTTATCGCAACGGGGCGCCCTTGCTATCTCCTCACAACGAGGAGAAGAAACACAAAAATCAGAAATATGGCAAATAAGGGAAGATAAGACCGGGTACTATGCGACGGGGCACGGGTGGTATGCCCGCTGCCAGTCGAAGAACGTGTGACAAACACTGTGTCGCGAGCGACTGTTGTAGACGAACCGGCATGCGAAGCCTCGGTGACGGTGCGTGTGATAATGCGCGTCACGGTGCGCACACGCCCCGAAGTGTCGAGCGAGATGCGCTCCACGCAAGCATCGGTGGACCGGGTGAGCGCATCAGTGTCGCGGGTGAGGACTTCGCTCGCGGCAACAGCCTCGCAGACAATGGTATCACGATGACTGACAGTGCTCTCGACAACACGCGTAGTGCGGCACGAAGCAAGCAAAAATAATAATAGCACAAGTTTTTTCATAGTCCCAGATATTCAATGATTGCGTTAACGTGAAGGTCGACTATCGACTGGCGCCCAGACGGAGAGAGCAGGAAGTCAACATCGTCGCGGTTGTCCTGGAAGAGATTCTCGGTGAGCACCGCAGGGCAAGCGGTGTCGCGGCACACGGCCAGCGACTGCACATAATAACCCGACGGCGGATAGCAACGATTGCCCTGAAGCCCCGCCCCCACTGCACTATGATGGAAAATCGCGGCGAGGCGTCGGCTTTGGGGCGATGCATTGGGCGCTACAAAAGCCGCAAAACCACGGGCACCATGCCAGCAGCCGTCGCTACCGGCGGCATTGTTGTGGATGCTCACATAGATGCAGTCGCGGTGTTGCGCCACAAGACGGTTGACCATGGCAATGCGGGCTGCGAGCGACGGTTCGCGCTCGGCCTCAATGTCGATGATGCACTTCACCCCGCGCTGGCGCAGCGAGTCGCGCACCATGAGACACACCTGCCGGCTATAGAGCCACTCGCGCAATCGCCCGTCGGGCGAACACTTACCGGGCACGTTAATTCCGTGGGCGGTCCCTAAGATCACTGTCTTCATAGATGTGCGTTTCAATCTCGTTAAACTTGTGCTGAGTGTAGACGGCGATGCCAAAGATGCTGCCGCTGTAGATAAGCGCCTGTCCCAGTATCCACAGCACGCTGCCATGCACCTCGCCCAGCGGAGGCACGATAAATCCTGCCGTGGTGATGAGAACGCCGAAGATGAGCATACCCACCCCACTCCAAGTTGCGATTTTTTCTTTCTTGCTGTTCATGGTATAGTATAGGTTAATGTTTCGGGCGGCAAAGGTAGCACGCCCACACCCGGAGCAATACATCAACCGATACATTTTTTCGCGCCATCGGTGTGGATTATCCCGCGAAAAACCGTAACTTTGTAATTGTAATTATAAACCACTGAAAAAGACATATCTTACACATGGAAATTCTACTCTTAGTCATCGGACTCGTCGTGGGCGCAGCAATAGGATATTTCGTTGCCCGCAGTCGCACTGCCGCCCTCAAGGAACGTGCAACAATGCTCGAGAACATCGCACAGACAACCAAAGAAAAGGCCGAGCAAGATATCAACGCCGCGAAGGAAGACCTGCGCAGCGAGCATGAACGCGACCTGCAGAGAGTCATCGAGCAGCACCACGATGCACTCAGAGCCCAGCAAGAGCGATTTGACGAAACCATAGCACGCGTGTCGGAGCAAATGAAAAACGCCACCGCCGAGATGCTCAAGCAGCGCCAGGAGGAGTTTGCCCGCTCGAGCAACCGCGACC
The DNA here is from genome assembly GCA_002314465.1 of bacterium UBA1790. Lineage (GTDB taxonomy): Bacteria > Bacteroidota > Bacteroidia > Bacteroidales > Muribaculaceae > Sodaliphilus. The sequence continues at coordinate 17,003 of DCGA01000156.1, forward strand.
TGGGCCAAATCGTGACTCCCCTGCGCGAAACCATCGAGAACATGCGCAAGGCCATGGACGACAACACCACCAAGCAGACCTCGATGACCGCCGAGATGCGCACCAGCATGGAAAACATGATGCGCCACAGCCAGGCGGCAAAGGACAGCACCGACGAACTCACCCGCGTGTTCAAGTTCGGCAACAAGATTCAAGGCAACTGGGGCGAGACCGTGCTGGGCGAACTGCTCACGTCGCAAGGATTGCAGAGCGGCATCCACTACGACACCCAGGCATCAATGAACGGCGACAACGGCGAGCGACTCCAGCCCGACGTGATACTGCACCTTAACGAAAACCGTGATGTCATCATCGACTCGAAGGTGTCGCTGAGCGCCTTCATCGACTATGTGAACTGCGACAACGAGGCCGAGCGCGACAAGTTCCTCAAGGCCCACGTCGACAGCATCAAGAACCATGTGAAAGAACTCGCAAAGAAAAACTACACCGCCTACATCAAGCCTCCCAAGGTAAAGATGGACTATGTAATCATGTTCGTGCCCCACAGCGGTGCCTTGTGGACAGCACTCAATGCCCAGCCCGACCTGTGGCGCAAGGCTATGGAGCAGAACGTTTTCATCGCCGATGAGCAGACGCTCTATGCGGCACTGCGCATCGTGGAACTTACATGGAAACAGATTGCACAGACACAAAACCATGAGAAAGTATATGCCCTTGCCAAATAGATGCTCAACCGTGTGGGACAGCTCTGGAAGGATTATGAGAAAATAGGAGCAGCACTCAGAACAGCGCAGAAGGCTTATGACGACGGTGAGAAGAAAATCACCGACGGCGGCAAGAGCATTAACACCACAGCACACCAACTTGTCAAACTGGGTGCAAGCGCGAGCAGCAAGAACCCGCTTCCCTCGCTCGAAGAAGACCTGAAGTAAACCAACGGAATACATAATTATTATTGCACCCTTACATCAACACGCGATGCAGGGGTGCTTTGTTGCGCGGCAAGTGGAATTGCCAAAGGAATACATTGTGTATAGTTGCATGTTTTTAAACATATAAATAAATTGTTAAAAACTTTTGTATGTGAAAATAAATGCATTAACTTTGCAAGTTGGAATAGAGTGCGATACCCTGTTCCTGAGACAATTGGTATAAACTATTGGATACAAACATTTTTATTACATAACCTAAACAAAAACAAAATGAAAAAAACTTTACTTTCATTAGCTTTCATAGTCTTATCGGCTATCACAGCTTTGGCAGGGACAACAACATTTGCTGTCGCTACCGGCGCGTTTTGGGGTGTGGACGAGCCTTCATCAAGCGCAGGCGTCCAACTTCCCGATACCGCCTCATTCACCCAAGATGGTGTCAAAATGAGTTATGCACGACTGACAGCCGGCACTCCGTTCCGTCTGTGGAACCTGAATGGCACATTACAATGGCGTACTTACAAGAACTCAACTTTGACTTTCAGCACTACAACTGGTGTTGTCACCAGCATTACACTGGAAGGCACTTCAGATTCTTACAGTGCAACTGTTGGCACTGTTGATGGAGCAACATGGACAGGTGAGGCCCAATCGGTAACGCTTACTTGCACCGCAAACTCAAGGATTACATCTGTAACTGTTACCACAGGCGAGGCAACAGGCGTATCTGCTCCCGTTATCAGCGGTACTACTCCCTTCGACGAGACTAGCGAGGTAACTATCACTTGCGCTACCGAGAATGCTTCGATTTACTACACCCTCGACGGCACTACTCCCACAAACGAAAGCACAGCTTACACAGCTCCTTTCACCATCAGCGAGTCTTGCTCAGTTAAGGCTATCGCTTATGCAGGCACAAAAGCAAGCACAGTTGTTCAGAAAGATTTTGTAAAGAACGAAGGCGTAACTGTTGCTACCGTAGCAGCGCTCAACGCACTCGCCGATGACACAGAGTTTACTTTCACAGCTCCCGTTACAGCACTCGGCCAGCAGGGCAAGTACCTCTATATTCAGGATGCTACCGCAGGTACACTCCTCTATGGCACAGCCGGCCAGACTTACACAATGGGTAACGTAATCCCTGCAGGCTGGACAGGTAAGAAGGTTACTTACAACGGCGCTCCCGAAATCACCAACATGGCCAACATGCAGGCTGCTACTTCAACCGTTGAGGTAACTCCCAAGGAAATCAAGACTACCGAGGCTGGTCTCAGCAACTTCTCAGAGTATGTTTTAATTAAGAACGCTGTTGTTAACGCAACTGCCAAGACTCTTACCACCGACGACGGTTCTGTAGCATTCTACAACCGCTTCACAAGCAGCGTTACAGTTCCCACCGACGGTGGCACTTACAATGTATATGCTGTTGTAGGTTACTACAATGCTGTTCAGGTTTATCCCGTGAAGTTTGAGGCTGTAGGCACTCCCGAGCCTCCCACAGTAACCGAGGTTGCTACCGTTGCCGAGCTCAACGCACTCGACGACAACACCAACTTCAAGTTCACAGGCTCTTTAATTGCTACAGGCCAGCAGGGCAAGAACCTCTATGCTCAGGACGAGACCGCAGGTACTCTCCTTTATGGCACAATCGACCAGACTTACGTACTGGGTAACGTAATCCCCGCAGGCTGGACAGGTACAAAGGTTACTTACGCTGGTGCTCCCGAAATCACCAACATGGCCGACATGGCGGCTGCTTCTGCAACTGTAAGCGTTGTTCCCGCCGACCTCTTCCCCGGCTCTATCGGTCTCGACAACTTCTCTATCTATGGTACTATCGAGGAGGCTACAATCGGTAGCGTAATTGTTAGCGACACTAAGACTAACTACTACGCAATCTGCGACGGTGACTCTATCCTGCTCTACAACCGCTTCTCAAGCACAGTTACTATCCCCACCGAGGGTAAGTACAACATCACCGGTATCGTAGGTTACTTCAACGGCGCACAGTTCTATCCCACTAACTTCGAAGAGGTAGTTGAGCCCGAAACCGAAATCACATTCGATATCGACCAGAGCACTTACAATGCAGAGACTGACTCATATGAGGAGGTTGCTAACGTAACTGTTACTGTTACCAACATGCCCGAAGACGCTGTAGCAGTAGTTTACTCGGTTCAGGACCGCGAAGAGAGCGGAGCTCCCATGGTTAAGGAAGAAGAAGAATGGGCAGAACTTCCCGCCGACGGCAAGATTTCACTCTACAGCAGCAGCATCCTTACAGTAGTTGTTAAGGGCGCTAATGATGAAGATCTCGCAGGTGCCGAAATCGAAGTTAAGATTACCCACAAGGCAACTGGCATCGATGACATCAACGTTAACAGCACTAAGGTTTACAAGACCATCGAAAACGGTCAGGTAATCATCGTTAAGGGTGATGTTCGTTACAACACAATGGGCCAAAGCATCAAGTAATTAACGGCTATACAATGCACCTTTAGCAATAAAAGTGCATCAACCCATACAATCCCTCAGGCAGCAGTGCTGTCTGGGGGATTTTTTGTGGATTAGTCTACCCAAATGCACGATTAGTCTATCGCAGTTGTTCAAATGGTATTACCACAATATCTTTGCACGAAAAATATTAGTGATATGGTAAAAAACAAAATTCTTCTCATAACTCTGTATGCATTCACATGCATGAGCATTTGGGGTCAAAGCGACGGAGTGTGGTCGCTGAGCAATTGTATAGACCGTGCCAAGCAGGAAAACATCTCGCTTAAGCGCAACCGCATCTCGGCAGCCCAGGCAAAGATTTCGGTAGAGGAGGCTAAAAACAGCCGCCTCCCCTCGGTGTCGTTCTCGACCAACCAGGGCTTGACCAACCATCCCTTCCTCGCCAACTCATCGAGCATCTCGGGGTCGCAGGTCATCAGCAACACCCACAAGACCAGTTACAGCGGCAACTACGGCATCAACGCAAGTATGCCCCTGTATGACGGCGGTGTAATCAAGAACACCATCAAGCAGCAAGAGATTATCTCACAGATTGCCGAACTCGACATTGAGTCAAGCGAAATCACAATCGTGGAGGAAATCACCCGCATCTATGTGCAGATACTCTATGCACAGGCTGCCATTACCCAAGACAAAGAGCAGATTGCCCTTGCACAGAAGCAGGTGGACCGCGCCCGCGCCCTGTTCAAGAGCGGTTTGCTCAACAAGGCCGACGTGTCGCAACTGGAGTCACAACTTGCCAACGACCAGTACCAACTCGTTGCCGACGAAACCTCGCGCGAGGAATATCTGCTCCAACTCAAGCAACTGCTCGAGATTGACGGTTCGACCGAGATAAGCATTTCCGACCCCGTGCTCGAGGACAACGTGCTGGCACCGCTTCCCGACAAGAAAGACGTGTATACCGCGGCACTGATGCTCCGCCCCGAAATCAAGGCGGGCCAACTGAGCATCGACAAGAGCGAGATAGACGTGAAGATTGCCGAGGCGGGCAACAAT
>DCGA01000156.1:21467-22862 GCA_002314465.1 bacterium UBA1790
TCCCCAAATCAATGCATCGGCGGGCATCAGCACCCTTACCACAAGCAGCGGCGGCAACATCTTCACCCAACTCAAGGAACAGTGGAGCAACTCACTGGGCGTGAGCCTCTCGCTGCCCATCTATGACAGGGGCAAGACCAAGAATGCCGTTGCCAAGGCACGCCTGGAAAAGGAGTACAACGAACTGGCACTCGCCGACACCCAGAAGCAACTGTGGAAGACCATAGAGAACTACTGGCTCAACGCCAACAGCGCACAGCAGCGCTACATAGCCGCACAAGCCAACGTGAAGGCTGCGCGCACAAGCCTGGACCTCACCAGCGAGCAGTTCCGCCTGGGTCTTAAGAATATCGTCGAACTCATGAACGACAAGACCAACATGAGCAAGAGCATGCAGCAGATGCTGCAGGCCAAGTACATGGCAGTGCTCAACAGCGCATTGCTGCGCTACTACCAGGGCGAGTCAATTAACCTGTAAAACATAGAATTGAAAAAACATCATATATATGAAAAATAAGAAGAAATACATTTTCATTGCCATCGCGGTAATCGTGCTGGCAGCATTGGGTCACTTCTTCCTTACAGGTAAGAAAGCGGCCGAGTCGAGGGTAAACATCGAGACCGCGGAAGTGGGCCTCACCAACATCTCAACCAGCGTTACCGCAACCGGTACACTCGAGGCCGTTACCACCGTTGAGGTTGGTACCCAGGTGTCGGGTATCGTTGACCAACTCTATGTGGACTACAACAGCGAGGTAAAGAAGGGCCAGGTAATCGCCGTGCTCGACCGCACCAACCTTGAGAGCGACCTTGCATCACAGCAGGCCAACCTGCGTGCTGCCGAGAGCGACCTGCAGTATCAGCAGAAGAACTATGCACGCTACTCTGAACTCCACAGCAAGGAACTCGTGAGCACAAGCGAATATGACGTGGCGCTGCAGAGCCTGCGCAAGGCTCAGGAGCAGGTGAAGGTGGCTCAGCAGAGCGTTGCCAAGGCACGCACCAACCTGGGCTATGCCACCATCTACTCGCCCATCGACGGTATCGTAATCAGCAAGGAGGTCGAGGTAGGCCAGACCGTGGCTTCATCGTTCAACACCCCCACCCTCTTTACCATCGCCAAGGACCTGCGCGACATGCAGGTAATCGCCAACGTGGACGAGGCCGACATAGGCAACGTGGCTGAGGGCCAACGCGTGACATTCACCGTCGACGCATTCCCCGACGACACATTCTCGGGCGAAGTGAAGCAGGTGAGACAAAACGCCACCACAACCAACAACGTGGTAACATATGAGGTAGTGATAAGCGCTCCCAACGCACTGCTCAAACTCAAACCCGGCCTTACTGCAAGCGTAACCATCTACACCCTGGAACGCAACAACGTGCTCACAG
>DCGA01000156.1:22890-23195 GCA_002314465.1 bacterium UBA1790
CACTGCGCTACACACCCGACACATCGGTTCTGGGCAAGAAATACAAAGTGAAAGATACTACCGGCGACCACAAGGTGTGGACACTCGAAGGTAACACCCTGGTGGCTCACGCCGTTAAGATTGGTACAAGCGACGGCACACACACCGAGATTATCGAGGGTATTGCCGAGGGCACTAAGGTTGTTGTAGATGCATCTAAGCCCATTGCCGGCGCACCTGCAGCAGCTCCCGCCGACAATGCTAAGGAGGGCGACCAAGAGTCTTCACCCTTCATGCCCGGCCGCCCCGGAGGAAACAAGAAGAAA
>DCGA01000156.1:23240-23663 GCA_002314465.1 bacterium UBA1790
ACATCAGGCGCGACTTCGTGGTAGGCGAGGAAATCGTGCACGCGCTGCGCGGCATCTCGTTCACCATCAACGAAGGCGAGTTTGTGACCATCATGGGTACATCGGGCTCGGGTAAGTCTACGCTGCTCAACATGCTGGGCTGCCTTGACTCACCCACCTCGGGCGAATACCGCCTCGACGGCACCCCCGTGCGCACCATGAGTAAGTCGCAACGCGCTGTGTTGCGCAACCGCAAGATTGGGTTTGTGTTCCAGAACTACAACCTACTTGCCAAGACCACCGCGGTCGAGAACGTGGAACTCCCGCTCATGTATAACCCGTCGATAAGTGCATCGGAACGCCGTGAGCGTGCCGTCACAGCACTCAAGCGTGTGGGACTGGGCGACCGCCTTAACCACAAGTCCAACCAGATGTCGGGTGGAC
>DCGA01000004.1:0-1024 GCA_002314465.1 bacterium UBA1790
TCTTCAAGAACAGCCCTCTTCATGATGGTGCTCTCATCATTGCCGACGGCAAGGTGACGAGCGCGGGTTGCATCCTCCCGGTATCGCACGACACGTCGTTGCCCCGTTATCTGGGTCTGCGTCACCGCTCGGCATTGGGTATCGCCCAGGCTACCGATGCTGTGGCTATTGTGGTGAGCGAGGAAACCGGCAACATTTCTTATGCTTATAAGGGCGAGATTCACCTCAAGCTCACCAGCACCGAACTTGAGCATGCCCTTTCTAATCTTGATTAACTTTGTAACTATCAATCTGTAACACATATATGTTTGATATAAAAGGTACTCTTGTAAGTCTTGAACTCGTGGAACGCTTCTTCTGCTGCGACCTCGACACGTGTCTGGGCGCATGCTGCATCGAGGGCGATGCCGGCGCACCCATTTCTGAGAAGGAGTACAAGAAACTTAAGGAAATACTGCCTGAGGTGTGGGACGAACTCTTGCCCCGAGCCCAGGAGGAAATAAAGGAACACGGTGTTGCCTATCTCGATCAGGAAGGCGAACTTGTGACCCAAATCATCGACGGCAAGAACTGTGTGTTCACTTGTTATGAGCCTGGCGGGTTGTGTTCGTGTGCCATTGAGAAAGCCTATAGGGCAGGAAAAATCGACTTTCGCAAACCCATTTCATGCTACCTGTACCCGGTGCGCATTAAGAAGTTTCCCACCTTCACGGCCGTGAACTACGACCGCTGGAAGATATGCAAGTGCGCCGAGGTGCTGGGACGCAAGGAGAACATACGCGTGTACCAGTTCCTCAAGCAACCGCTCATCGACCGTTTCGGCCAGGAATGGTCCGACGAACTTGTGGCTAACTGCGAACTCTATATCAAGGAATACCTTAGCGATTGACGCCTTTTTATGCTTTGCATGGGCGTCTTTTCATGCCCTATGACGCATTTTGGGCAATATATTTGCTTTTAAGAGAAAAAAGTAGGGGGTAATGCATTGTCATATAAGATTTTTTTTGTAATTTTGCACCGCTTT
>DCGA01000004.1:1093-3370 GCA_002314465.1 bacterium UBA1790
CGAACGACTAACAAATAAAACAAACAAAAATGGACTTAATTAAAGTTGCAGAACAAGCATTTGCTACAGGTAAGGAACTTCCCGAATTCTTCCCCGGTGACACTATCACAGTGGCTTACCGCATCAAGGAGGGTAACAAGGAGCGTATCCAGCAGTATCGTGGCGTTGTAATCAAGATTACAGGTGATGGTATCAAGAAGCGTTTCACCGTTCGCAAGATCAGCGACAACATCGGTGTAGAGCGTATCTTCCCCATCGAGTCACCGTTCATCGACAGCATCGTTATCAACAAGCACGGTAAGGTGCGTCGCGCTAAACTGTACTATCTGCGCAAACTCACTGGTAAGAAGGCTCGTATCAAAGAGCGTCGTATCGTTAAGAAGGAAGCGTAAGCAACAGCTTGAACAGACGAATAGAACCGTAGCACACCTATCGTGTGCTGCGGTTTTTTCGTAACACCCAGCGTTTCACCTCGCTCGTGGTCATGTTCCTCTTCGAGGCACGTGTAGAGAGTGTGCTACTTACACCAAGCTGCGAGTACCTGACGGTACTCTTGCATGGTGTTTCCATTTGTTAGAGTTCTTCGAACTCATGATTTGCGTTGAGTTGCTGTCAGCTACTCTAATATGAAAAGAGTAGTTTCATTTTGAAAAAATGGCTCGTAGAGTCTGTCCAAGCAGAAACGCCATGCAAGAGCAATGCAAATGCTCACCGTTTGGTGTATACAGGGTCCCACCCTTCCTTTAGGCTCGTAGAGCCTGTCAAAACAGAAACACCATGCAAGAGCGATGTAATCGCTCGCAGCTTGGTGACAGAGACTATATAATAAGAATGTGCCTCGTAGAGGAACATGAACGTATAATATGTAAAATGAAAAAGATACTTATATTTCTTGCTGCTATGGCGGCTATGCAGTTGTCGGCGCAAGACAAATTTTGGCTTGGGGCTGACATTAGCGGCACTACCGAACTTGAGGCACGCGGTATCCAACTTTATAACGCTGCCGGTGAGCCGCGTGAGAATACTGCGCTCATGAAGGAACTCGGTCTCAATGCCATTCGCCTTCGTGTGTGGGTTAATCCCAGGCGTGGTTTCAGCAATAAGGAGGATGTCCTAAAGATGGCTCTTCGCGCCAAGGCTCTCGACATGCCGGTAATGATTGACTTCCATTACAGCGATTGGTGGGCCGATCCTGCAAAGCAGAATATCCCCGAGGCGTGGAAGAACTACAGTTACAAGCAGATGAAGCGCGCCCTTGCGCGTCACACTCGTGAGACACTGCAACTGCTCAAGGACCATGGCATCGATGTCAAGTGGGTACAGGTGGGCAACGAAACCACCAACGGGTTCTTGTGGCCCATGGGACATGCGCAAACCAATATGAAACAATATGCCGGTCTCACCGATGCCGGATATAAGGCGGTGAAAAAGGTATATCCCGATGCAATCTCCATTGTGCATCTGGACTGTGCGTGCGACCCTGCGCGATACGATTTCATCTTCGACGGCCTGAGGAAATACAACGCCCGTTTCGACATGATAGGCGTGAGCGTTTATCCTTATTGGGACATAGATTCCAAACTCGAAACCGACTATAAAGGGACCATTAAGGATTTCCCTGCCAACCTTAAGAGAATCAGCGAGAAATATGGCGTGGAAACCATGGTCGTTGAGACCGGAGTGGAGGCCTCTAAACCCGAAGAAGGTAAAGTGATACTTAAGGCGATAATCGATGCCGCAATGAATGATTGCGACGGGCATTGCCATGGCGTTTTCTACTGGGCTCCCGAACTCGAAGGACCGTATCCCCTGGGTGCATTCAAGAACCATCGCCCCACGGTAATCATGGATGCCTTTACCGAGGCTGCAAAAGTACAATAACCATCCTGTCTCTCAAGTCGAAAAAATATCTTATACAAGCAAAAACACTCTCATACGCACACATTTTCGGAATCCGTTTGTGTTTTCGTCAGAAAAATGTTGTACCTTTGTAGATTGAAAACGAAATAATATAAAACACTAAATAAAACTATGGCAAAGAAAGCATTATTGATGATTCTTGACGGTTGGGGCGTAGGTCCCAAGGCCAAGAGCAATGTAATTTACAGCACACCCCCTCCCTACTGGGACAGCCTTATCGCTGAGTATCCCAACAGCCAGCTCCAGGCAAGCGGTGAGAACGTGGGTTTGCCCGACGGTCAGATGGGTAACAGCGAGGTAGGTCACCTCAACATTGGTGCCGGCCGCGTGGTATATCAGGACCTTGTGAAGATTAAC
>DCGA01000100.1:0-11388 GCA_002314465.1 bacterium UBA1790
AGCCTTGTCGACTGCGAGCAAAGCACGCGCATGGCCCATATCGAGAGCCTTGTCGCGAAGTCCCAACTGCACCTCGGCGGGCAGTTTGAGCAGTCGTAGGAAATTGGCGATGGTGGCGCGGTTCTTGCCTATGCGTTCGCTCAGTCGCTCCTGTGTGAGGTGGTACTGGTCGATGAGTTTGCGGAATGTGAGCGCAATCTCAATGGCATTGAGGTCCTCGCGCTGGATATTCTCGATGAGAGCCATCTCGGTGAGCTCGGCATCGCCCACTGTACGCACATAGGCAGGCACACTTTCAAGGCCGGCAAGCTTGGCAGCACGGTAACGACGCTCACCCGAGATAATCTGGTAAGCGTTGGGACCCACGCTGCGCAGCGTGAGGGGCTGAATAATGCCCAGTTCGCGTATTGAGGTGGCAAGTTCCTCGAGCGCAGTCTCGTCAAATGATGTGCGAGGCTGGTCGGGGTTGGGCGAAATCTGTGATATCGCTATTTCGTTGATTGCCGATGAGCCACCGGTCTGCACGTCGTCCATCGAGATGAGCGAGTCAAGGCCACGGCCCAGGGCACTGCGTTTCTTACTGATAGGCATATCTGTGTCTTTTTAAGCGTTTTTGCGATTCTTGGCGATAAGTTCCTTGGCAAGCTGCATGTGGCTTGTGGCACCGCGGCTGCTGGGATCGTACAGGATGGCGGGAAGGCCATGGCTGGGCGCCTCGCTCAAGCGGATGTTGCGGGGAATGACGGTGGTAAACACCATGTCGCCAAAGTGATTCTTGAGTTCCTCATAAATCTGGTTGGCAAGCCTCAGGCGAGCGTCATACATGGTGAGCAGGAAGCCCTCAATGCTCAAGCCGGGATTGAGTTTCGACTTGATGATGCGCACTGTGTTGAGCAGTTTGCTGATGCCCTCGAGCGCAAAGTACTCGGCCTGCACGGGGATAATCACGCTGTCGGCAGCAGTGAGTGCGTTGACAGTGATAACGCCCAGTGAGGGGCTGCAGTCGATGAGGATGAAGTCATAGTCGTTCTTTACCTCGGCTATGGCTTTACGGAGTGTGTTGTCGCGGTCTTGTTTGTTAATCAACTCAAGTTCAGCACCCACGAGGTCAATGCGAGAGCCCACGATGTCGAGACCATCGACACAGGTGTGCACTGCAGCGCTGCGCATGGGGTAATCATCGACCAGGCACTCATAGATGGTAGATGTCATCATCTTGGGCTCAACACCCAGACCCGATGTGGCGTTGGCCTGCGGGTCGGCATCGATGAGAAGCACCTTCTTGTTGTGCATGGCGAGCGATGCTGCCAGGTTGATAGCAGTGGTGGTTTTTCCTACACCACCCTTTTGATTTGCTATAGCTATTGTTTTTCCCATTACAAAATTGTAAAATGTTTCACGGTGCAAAGGAACAGCATTTCACGCAAATAACCTAACAATCAGGCGTGAAAATACCCAAAATGTTGATAACTCACGTTAATTGTTAATAACCTCAAGCCCGTGGAACAATTGTTAACAACGCGCGACCGGAGTATGCGATTAAATTACCGGCGAGAGAATTACATACATAAAGCAAACTCCCTCACGGCCCATTGCCCTGAGGGAGTCATTATCTTTGTTAAGCGTAGTGCAAATTATGTATCGAGTGTCGCATAGGTTGCGTTCTCCTCGATGAACTTGCGGCGGGGTTCTACTTCCTCGCCCATGAGCATTGAGAAGATACGGTCGGCCTCTACAGCGTCGTTGATGTTGACGCGCTTGAGCAAGCGGTTCTCGGGATCCATTGTTGTCTCCCACAACTGCTCGGCGTTCATCTCACCAAGACCCTTGTAGCGCTGAATCTTTACCTGATCCTCATTGCCTGCCGCATACTTCTCGATGAACCTGCGCAGGTCCATGTCGGTCCAGCAGTATTCCTCGTGGTTTCCGCGGGTTGCCTTGTACAATGGCGGTGTTGCGAGGTACAGGTAACCGTTCTCGATAATGGGACGGATGTGGCGGAAGAAGAATGTCATGAGCAATGTCGCGATGTGAGCACCGTCGACATCGGCATCGGTCATGATGATGATGCGGTGGTAACGCAGACGGCTCAGGTTGGGCTCCTTGGGATCTTCCTCGGTACCGATGGTAACGCCCAGGGCACGGAACAGAGTCACGATAGAGTCGCTTTCAAACACTTTGTGCTCGAGAGCCTTCTCTACGTTGAGAATCTTACCACGCAAGGGGAGGATGGCCTGGAACTGACGGTCACGGCCCTGCTTAGCCGAACCACCTGCCGAGTCTCCCTCGACGATGAACAACTCGGTCATCGCGGGATCCTTCGAAGAGCAGTCGGTGAGCTTGCCGGGAAGACCACCACCTGCCAGCGGTGACTTGCGCTGCACCTTCATGCGGGCATTCTCGGCTGCGTGGCGTGCAGTAGCGGCGAGGATAATCTTCTCGACGATGGTCTTGGCCTGTGTGGGGTGCTCCTCGAGGTAGTTCTTGAGTGCCTCGCGAACGCTTACCTCAACGGCACCGATGGCCTCGGTGTTACCGAGCTTGGTCTTGGTCTGACCCTCAAACTGGGGCTCAAGCACCTTAACCGAAACAACCGCGGTGAGACCCTGGCGGAAATCCTCGGGCTTAACCTCAACCTTCACCTTCTCGAGCATACGGCTGTCCTCGGCATACTTCTTGAGAGTAGCGCCCAGACCGCGACGGAAACCGGTGAGGTGTGTACCGCCCTCGATGGTGTTGATGTTGTTCACATATGAGTTAATGTTCTCGTTGAACGATGTGTTGTAAGTCATCGCAACCTCAACGGGGATGTCACCCTTGTTGCTGGTGATGTGAATCACGTCCTGGATAAGGGGCTCCTTGTTGCTGTCGATGTATCTTACGAAATCGTCGAGACCAGTCTCGCTATAGTACTCCTCGAAGTGGGGCTCGCCGTTCTCGTCGAGCTCGCGCAGGTCGGTGAGCGTGAGCTTAACGCCTGCATTGAGGAATGCGAGGTCGCGCAGTCGCTTAGCGAGCAGCGAGAACTCGTATACGGTGTGCTGGAAAATGTCGGCATCGGGGTGGAAGGTAACGGTTGTACCATGCTCGTCCTCGGCGCAGTCGCCGATTACAGTCACAGCACCCTTGGGCTTGCCGATAGAGTACTCCTGCATGTAAACCTTACCGCCACGGCGAACCTCGGCGCGCAGGTAATCGCTAAGCGCGTTAACGCAGCTTACACCAACGCCGTGCAGACCGCCCGACACCTTGTAAGAACCCTTGTCAAACTTACCGCCGGCGTGGAGCACTGTCATTACGACCTCGAGTGCGCTCTTGTGGAGCTTCTCGTGCTCGTCGACGGGGATACCACGGCCGTTGTCACGCACTGTGATAGAGTTGTCAACACCGATCGACACATTGATGGTGTCGCAGAATCCTGCGAGTGCCTCGTCGATAGAGTTGTCAACAACCTCGCTCACGAGGTGGTGAAGACCCTTGATGTGGGTGTCGCCGATGTACATTGAGGGGCGCTTACGCACTGCCTCAAGACCCTCGAGCACCTGGATGTTAGACGCGGAATACTGTTTTTCCTCTTGTTCTTCGATATTATAATCTTCTGCCATAAAAAGTATGTTTTCTATAGTTTTTTTGCCTTTAGGCAACCCGCGAAAAGGGATACCGCCCAAAAACATACAAAATTACTAAAAAAACCGCTAATAATAAAATTTTCAGCACCAAAAAACACGCATTTTTTTGCTAAAAAATACAAAAATCAGAGTGTTTTTTTCGCACGGCAAACTCGCCGCCAAAAACCAATGCGAGGCTGGACTTCCCCATGCACTCGGGGAGTGGTCCAACCTCGCATTATTATGCAGTTATTCAGATATCTTTCAACCCGTTATCTAAGGTTGTTGATAACGTCGGCCTTCACGCGGAAGAAGTTGTTGTACTGGCTGTCTTCGAGCAGGCGGTATTCGCTGTGGTTACCCCACGATGCGGGACGGTCTTCGATTACCATATCCTCGCCTGTGTCGTTGCTCACATACTGGCTGATGCGCTGGTGCCAGTTGCGTATGCGGGCGCTGGCGTCGTTGTAGTGCATGAGATTGTTGTTGTCGTCAACGAGTTCCTTGAGGTAGGCTATGTACTTGTTCTTGAACTCGGGGATAGCCATGATGCGTGCAATGAGACGGTTATCCTGCGAGCCCCAGTTGAGCGGGTCTTGGCGACCAGAGTCGCTCTGCACGCCACAGCTGGCCGATGTACCGAGCGTATTGTCGTAGTCGTAAGGAATCATGTACACCTTATAGTCGGAGATATCCTCTGTTGTGAAATACAGATAGTAGTTGTTGGCATTGTTCCAGTAATCGTCCCACATGCCCACGGCCACAGTCACAGCATAGGTGCGAAGCAACAGGTCCACGTCACACACCTGCTTGATCCAAGTATAGAAGCTGTCATCGCTCTTGCCGTTGAGTTTGAGCTGGAAGTCGATGAACTGTTCCTTGGCTGCGTCAAAGCGCGAGGTATTGGTTTCGAGTGTGTAGGTATGGTTGGCATCGGTCTCATCGTCGGGGCCGTAGTCCTTGTTGTAGGGGTCGGTGAGCGACGCGGGAGAATTCACATACTTGCACTTCCACAGGTTGCCCTTGTGTGTGCCATAAGTCTGCTCGTCGTCGCGCTGCTTAAGGTTGTTCTCATCAACGGGTTCAATCATCTCGTAAATGCCGTAGTAGGTCTCCTTGCTGTCGCCCTCTACCTGCAGCCACAAGCGGCAATAGTTAGAGCGAGAGGCAGTCCACACCCCGAAGTCGCGGAAGAGATTGTAGCAGAACAGTTCACGCACATAGGTGGGATCGTCTTTGAACCACTTGAGGTGGAGTTTGCGCACACCCTTCACATCGTGCAGACTGTCTTTAACCCACTTGCGCATGTTGATGCCAAAGTGCACATGATGCCAGTCGGTATTCCCTGACTGGTGCATCTGGCCCCTGCTGCCCTCGGGACGACGGCGCGAGGTGTTGCCCTTGAGACGCAATCCCACTTCCTCGATAGCAGTGTGCTCGCCGTTGATGCTGAAGTCCATGTCGGCAACGATGTATTGCTTGGTCTTCTCGTTAGAGTCGTAGAGCGCGAGCAGGCGGTTCCACTCGTCGAGCGAGACATAGAGGTGAATCTCGGGAATCTCGTTCATGTTCCACACATAGTCCACACCGGTGCGCACCTCCACGAGTTCGCCTGTGGTGATATAGTTTACCACGGCGTTGATGTCCACAACGTCGACACAGCCGTCTTCGTTGACGTCGGCCTTGGATTCATATGTTCCATTGAGAATAACGTTGATTACGGCATTGATATCAACCACATCGACAACATTGTCGCGGTTGACGTCGCCCTTGTAATAAACTTTGGCATGAGCCGAAGCGGCGGCAATGAGCATAGCCGCTGCAATGAGTAAGTATCGCTTCATTTGTATAATAAAATTTTTGCACTGCAAAGATACATAATTTTTTGCATAACAGCGTTAACTGATGCATTTTTTTTTAACTTTGCACTGCAATGCAGTTACCCGAATTATTCATAAAGCAGATTGAGCAGTTGTTCCCCGCCGAGAGCGAGGCAATGCTGCAAGCCATAGGCGACACAGCGCCCAGTGTGAGCGTGCGCGCCAATACAGACCGCCGCGCCACACCGCCCACCGGAGCAGCCACCGTGCCATGGTGCAATGCGGCGTTCTATCTTGACGAGCGCCCCCAGTTCACCTTCGACCCCATGTGGCATGCCGGCATGTACTATGTGCAAGACGCGTCGTCAATGTTCATCCACCACGTCATCAAGAGCCTTGTGGACTCACCCGTGCGCTACCTCGATCTGTGTGCGGCACCCGGCGGCAAGACCACCGCTGCGTTACAGGCTCTGCCCGAGGGCTCGCTGGTGGTAGCCAACGAGATTGTCGTGTCGCGCGCCCGTGTGCTTGCCGACAACGTTTCGCGCTGGGGCAATCCCTGCAGCGCCGTAACCTGCTGTGCGCCGCGCGTATTGGGGCAACTCAACCATTTCTTTGACGTCATCGCCGCCGACGTGCCTTGCAGCGGCGAGGGCATGTTCCGCAAGGACGACGAGGCAGTGCGCCAGTGGTCACCCGCACTGGTGGAGCAATGCGCCGACCGCCAACGCAGCATCATCGCCGACATTTGGCCCGCACTGCGCCCGGGCGGCCTGTTCATCTACAGCACCTGCACCTACAATGACAAGGAAAACGAGCGAATGCTTGAGCACATGGTTGCCGAGTATGGCGCCGAACCCGTGGCGGTACCCACCCTACCCGAGTGGCCCGTACACGAAGGCGTGGGCACCGAGCATCCATGCTACCGCTTCTTGCCCCACCTCACCCGTGGCGAGGGTCTGTTCATGGCAGTGCTGCGCAAGCCCGCCGATGAGCCCCTGCGTCCCGCCAAGCCCAAGAAACAGCGCACACCCTCCAAGACCGATGCACCGCGCAACATCAAGCAATGGCTCGTTGGTGAAAAGGAATACACAGTAACCGCTACCGCCGACACCGTGACTGCAGTACCCAAGCAGCACGCCCAGGCCGTGGAGATGCTTGCCGCATGCAACCTGATGCAGGCTGGCGTTACCCTGGGTACCATCAAGGGAAAGAACTGCGTACCCGCACAGTCGCTCGCACTGAGCACCGCGCTCAACCGCGAGGCATTCCCCGTGTGCGAACTTGACTACGCCCAGGCAATATCCTACCTGCGCGGCGAAGCCATCGTCCTCGATGCTCCGCGCGGATATGTGGCAGTAGCGTTCAACGGCGCGATACTCGGGTGGGCCAACAATCTGGGCAACCGAGCCAACAACATGTATCCCAAGGCGCTGCGCATCCTGAGCACCCACACTCCCGACACTCCGCCGCAAGTTCTATAACCCCTGATGGCATCGCATAAAGAAAGGGCACATGGAAGTCGTTCCAAGTGCCCTTTGTTATGTTATACGTTTCCCTAACTTATCTGTCAAGGATAATGTTGATTACAATGTTGCAGTCGCTCACGTCGACCGAGCCGTCGCCGTTCACATCAGAGTCGGGATACATACTCTTCTCAACCAAACCAAGAATAACGTTATTTATCAGGTTGAGGTCTGACACATCCACTTGACCATCACCGTTCACATCACCGCTGTATATGTGGTATTCGGGATTTGTGCCGCCAACGCTAATTGTAGGGGTGGCCGAAGCGTCAAGAACCACGGGGATCTCAAGATAAGCACATCCCGACAAAACCTTGTTACTCCTGTAATTACTTGACAGGCACTTGAAATTGTCGTCAGTGTGATTCCAAAGATAATAAGACTCTTTGTCGGTGTTGCCCGGGGCGTAAGCATCGGTATACGAACCTTTCAGCAAGTTTTTAACCTTGAGGTTCCTTGCCTGTGCGGCAGGATGCTTAAAGAACACACGGTCGGCGCCATGAGTATAGACGAGGGCAGGGGTTCCTGCGGGCAGTGCCACGGACTGGGGAACCGCGGTATACAAGACTTTCACATAACTACCCGACTTTTCGTAACCACTGACAATGCGGAACACGGGGCCCCAGTAATCGCTCTTGGCAGGCACAAGGTCTGTATTACAGTATATCGGGGCCATGTTGCGGTTCCCCAAATTTACATAGGGAAGCACACGCCATTTCTGCTCGGCAGTCCACTCCATGTTCTGGAAACAATCGTATGTATGGTTGTCTACATAACAGATAAAGTCATCGGCATTGTCACCGAAGAAGCAATCGCTTATTAATGACGTGAATATTATGTCGCAGTTAATTACAATTTTGTGCAACGGGCATGACAGGAAAGCATCTTTGCCTATCGTCAGTTTATAATTGGGATCACCTATGGTCTGGTCTTTATCAAGCGATGAGCAATGCGAAAACGCCTCGGCTTGTATGTTGACAACCGACGACGGGATGACGGTATTATACTTAGCGCAGTTGAAAAATGCGGAATTGCCTATATAGGCAAGAGAAGATGGCATATCAAATGTCTGCAGCGACCTGCAATACTTGAACGCACACTCTCCTATATAGGTGAGTTTGTCCAGATTATTCACTGTCTTGAACGAGGCGTTCGTAAAAGCATAGTTCTTAATTGACTCCAGCGAATTCTCACTCATGAAGTTCAAAGCAGAAAGACGGCCGTTCAAGTAAAACGCATAATCTTCTATCGTGACTACGTTTCGTGGAATTGTAACCTTCTCAAGGTTGCTGCAGTAACGGAATGCATTTTCCCCGATACTTGTGAGACCGGTGAAGTATTGGAGTTCATCAAACTTCTTGATAGATGTGTTCTCCTTGAATACCTCACCCAGCGAGGTCACGGCAGCCGCCTCGCCATAACTCAATGCGCCGTCTTTGTTGGTATCCCAGTTCTTAACGCACAATGCCTTCACGGCATCGTCCTCAAAGGCGATTATATCGGTCAACTTAACCTTGTCTATTGTCATTGAAAAGAACTTACTGCCGTCAAGTTTGCGATAACAGTTGCCGATAATGCCTATTGTCGACGGGTCGGGGCTATAAATGCGGCAGCCGTCGAATGTAATGCCCGACAACCCTTCGATAACTTCACCGTTTCTCGACTCGAGGGTTGCCTTGCAGTTATTGAACGAAACGATAGCGTCGTCCCTCACGTTAAAGCACCTGCCCTGCGCAGTCGCGTTTAAGGTGCAATTAGATACCACAATGCCCTGGGCCGACACCAGTCGACCACTGCCGCAGGTGAAATTCAGCACATCATTGAGGCTGCTGCCCATTATCTTCACCGACTTGCCAGAGGAAATGCCCCAACATTCACCCGAAGCTGATACCGAGCATGTTCCCTTTACTTTTATTGTGATTTCACTACCGTAGTTGCCATCATAGAATATCGCGGTCCACGTTTCAGACTTTATCACAGCATTGTCGAGCGTGTATGTACCCGTGTTCCAATCAAACAACACAGTGCCGCTTTCAACACCTTTACGCAAGGTGTCGCCCTGGCACTGCTCGCCGTTGAAGAAGTACATCTGTATAGCATGAGTACTCAATGGGCACACAAACAATAACGCCAGCAATATAGCAGTGAAGAATTTATTTTTTTTCATAGCGGTTAACAGCAATTTATCTTACATGGGCAAAGATACAAAAAAACGAGCATAGCGCAAAACGCCATGCTCGTTTTCTAATTCATATTTCGTTTATTATGAGTTCAGGATAATGTTGATGATAGCGTTAACGTCGGTGATGTCGACATTGCCATCGCCGTTAACATCGGCACGTCCGTCATACTTAGATGCCTCGTCGTTGCCCAAGATAATGTTGAGGATCACATTCACATCGGTAATATCAACAAAGCCATCGCCGTTAACGTCGCCCTTGATAGCGCCACCGCCGGGAGTACCGTTATAGTAGATTGTGAAGTTGTCGACATAAGTGGCAACGGTCTTGCTGCCGGCGCTCATTGCCACGCGGTAAATCACGCCCTTACTCTTAGCCAACTCAATGGGCCAAGTGATGGTCTGCTTGGTACCGGCTGCAACCGATACGGGAGTAGAACCGGCACTGCTCTTGGGCTTAACCCATGTAGTACCGCCATCGGTAGAATAAGTCAACGCATATTTAGCAACGGTTGTCGAGGGGTTGTTCACGTCGAACGATACCTGATAAGAATCGTAGTAAACGGGAGCCGCCATAGTGAATGCACTGGGGAGAACCATAGAGACGGCATTGGCACCGCTGCACTCGCCCTCGCCGGGAGCTGTGACGAAGCACTGGTTGAAGTCCCATGTAGTGAAACGGCCCTGTACTCCGGTTGCGGTCTTGCTTGTTGTAACAGGCATTGTCTCGAAGTCCTCAATATCTTTCTGTATAGAAGTCTCTTTCTTTACATCAAAAGTGATAACGCCAGCATTCTCGGTGATGTTGAAAAAGCCCAATTCGCTTGTAGTGCCGTTCCATGTCTTGAGAGCGGGAGTAGAGTAAGAGCACAGTTGAACCACACCCTTTGTGCCGGGGAACGGGTCACTTGCAAGCGCATCGCTTGTGGTATTGCCCGCACGCAGCATCTCGTAGTAATTGTGGCTGGGGTCAGCGTTAATCCTGTTATTGCTCCAGGGGGTAGTGCTTGTAGAGTCTACGCGGCACACAACCATACCGTGACCAGGGAGATAATAGTCCCAACGGGTCTTCTGGCGGTTGTCGATGATGAAGTATTCCTTGCTGACAGGCGAACGGAAAATGTAGCCTGTGTTGCTCTTGTTCACTGCCTCAAGGGTGTAAGTACCCTCGCCGGTGATAACCTGGGGCTTAGCAAATCCCATTGCATAGCGCTCAAAGATGGTGTAGCCCACGGGGGTACGGCCATAGTTGTTAGAACCGCCGCCTGCCATCACGTCCCAGTCACCGGGATCGTGGCTCTGACCGCTTGTTTCATAGTTGGTGTCATACAGGTCGGGGAAACCCATGACGTGGGTGAACTCGTGGCACATTGTACCGATACCCTCCACAGTAATGGTTGAGGGAACCGAGGTGAAACCATAGAGTTCGTTAGAGCATGCGTATGTACCGAAACGCTTTCCGTCGTAGGTGGGAGAGTTCCACATACTTGACTTGTGGGGCCACAACAGGTTACTCTCGTTACCCGAGAAACTTGATGACATACCTGCAACCTGGAAGAATACCATGTCTACAGTGCCGTTATTGTCGGCGTCATACTTTGAAAAATCACAGCCAGCCTGCTCGGCAGCCGCAAGGGCAGCCCTGAAGATGGTCTGCGCGTTAGATGTACCGCGGCAATCAGTGCTTGCATAGTTCACAGACACGGGGCCTACAATGTCAAAGTAGGGATTGAAGATACCGTTAGTGTTCTCGCTGTAGTAATCGCGCATACTACCTGTACAAGATACGCTCTTGCCATTGTCGTCGACATAACCTGTGAAACCGATGGTGTTTACCATGTCCTCATAGAACGCCTTGGGGTTGCTCATTGTGAACTGCACGTCGGTGAAGTTGATGAGGATGATGAGACCACGGAACTTTGTATAGTCAAGGGCTTCGGTCGAGGGAGCGTCGCGCTTCACGCGGCGTGCTTCGCCCTCGTTTCTTGCCTCACGGTCGGTGATAAACTTCTGTGTGCTGGCCAGGTAAGCCTCCTCGGCAGCGTTACGCTCGCCCACATTGTGAGCCTTCACCTGCGATGCAGCAAGGTTCTCGCCGCTGCGCTGTGCATACACGTAGATACCAGCATCATTCTTTACGATTGTGTAACCGTCGGTAGTAGTGTTGAAGTGATAAAACTCGTCACCAATGAGGTTAATGGTGAGCTTAGTACCGTCGGGTTGGGTGATGGTCGACATTCCACGATGAGCGGGAA
>DCGA01000100.1:11425-12223 GCA_002314465.1 bacterium UBA1790
GTTGTCAATTTTCTCATATTGTAAGGTTATTATAGGTTGCAATTAATAATTAACCCCAAAAGTACGCATTTTTCACGTAACGTGCAAATTTTGAATGCTTTTTAACTTGCAATCATAGGTTTTGGGGCAAAATCACTTACATACCCAGCAAGAAGTCGTGCATAATCTCTCTGTACCACGGCGAGCGGGTGCCGTCGTCGTTGAGCATGGCATGGTCGTGAATGAGCGCAGCGCCTTGCAATGACTTTTTCATCACGAGCACGAGTCGCTTGGGAGGATTGGAAGGCAGTGTCTTGACGCGGTGCAGGGTTTCCATGCTGAAGCCCGCAAGTTGGCACTCGCCCTTGAATTTTGTAATCACTTCGGGGGGAACGCACACCGAGAACAACCCGCCGGGGGCAAGCATCTCATAGGCTCCGCATGCAAGCACGTCAAAGGGGAGGCTCGACGAGTGGCGCGCACGCGTGCGACTGTCGTCGGGGCACTCAAGGCTCAGGTCAAAGTAAGGGGGATTGCACACCACGGCGTCGTAGGTCCCTGTCCACCCGGCTTCACGAGCCTTGACAAGATAGTCCTGGAACGACATGTGGTGCAGTTCTATGCGCTCGCCCATGGGCGAAGCGGCAAAATTGGTACGGGCGTCTATCACGGCATTATCGTCGATCTCAACTGCAGTGATGCGCGCCTGGGGATAGCGCTGGGCGAGCATGAGCGACAGCACTCCCGTGCCGGTGCCTATGTCGAGGATGCGGTTGCCACCCTGCGACAACGTGCCCAGCAGGTCGCTGTCGGTCCCCA
>DCGA01000100.1:12257-12426 GCA_002314465.1 bacterium UBA1790
GCCGCATGGCTCTGGTCGATGGTGAAGTTCTTGAACTGGAATATGCCCTTGCGCCTCATTGCTTTTGCCCCGTGCAGTCGTGCCGCACAGTGTTGGTTATTGTACATGACAAAGAGCGCTAAGCGGTTATGCTTAACGCTCTACGTAGTCCATAGCAGAATCGAACTGC
>DCGA01000100.1:12476-20277 GCA_002314465.1 bacterium UBA1790
GTCCTAACCGATAGACGAATGGACCGACTCACGGGTTACACACCGGCGCCCTAATACCCTTGCGGGCTCACTGCCAGTAGTGCTCCGTGTTATTCTCTACCGCCCTGGTATTAAGCCAGCTTGTTAGCGTAGAGGGCCAGCTTAGACTTCAGGTTAGCAGCCTTGTTCTTAGAGATAACGTTCTTGCGAGAGAGCTTGTCGAGCATAGAAGAAACCTTCTTGAGCTGCTCAGCTGCCTCAGCCTTGTCAGTCATCTTGCGCAGGTCGCGTACAGCGTTGCGCATAGTCTTAGCATAATAACGGTTACGAAGTTTGCGAGCCTCTGATTGGCGGATTCGCTTGATTGCTGATTTATGGTTTGCCATAATTTTATAAAAATCTTTTCTTTTTTGTTGTTATAATTTAGTAGTCCATAGCAGAATCGAACTGCTCTTTCAAGAATGAAAATCTTGCGTCCTAACCGATAGACGAATGGACCATTTTGCCTACTTGGCGCAAAATGCGACTGCAAAGATAGATAGGATTTTTGAATTGGCAAAATTTACCTACAAGAAATCTGCTATTTTCCACGTTTTTTTTGATTTTTGGCGGCAAAACCACAAAAAAATCGTACCTTTATGGTGCAATTTCGTCATCTGCCGAAGTTTATGTATGAAAAACTCCAGGGCATAGTACTCAACACGGTCAAATACAGCGACCGTAACAACATCGTGCACATCTACACCGACGCGCACGGGCTCATGGCATTTGCCGTTCCGCAGGGTGCTACACGAGGCGCGCGCATGCGTAATTCCATGCTCATGCCGCTGTCGCTCGTCGAGATGGAAGCACGCATCAGCCCCAAGCGCGAACTTGCCGGCCTGCACGACCTGCGTGCTACAGTGCCGCTCGTCTCGCTGCACTGCGACCCGGTGAAGAGCGCCATTGCCATGTTCATGAGCGAAGTGCTCACCCATGTCATCCAGGAGCAGGAGCAGAACGCATCCTTATACACATATATATATAATAGCGTGACACTGCTGGAGCAAGCCGGTGCCGGCGTTGCCAATTTCCACATATGCTTTCTCTTCCACCTGGGCTCGCTGCTGGGAATAGAGCCCGACATTAGTACCTACCGCAAGGGATACTGGTTTAACATGGCCGAGGGTACATTCGCCCCTGTTGCCAACGGAGCGCGACACCTGCGCCCCGAGCAGGCAAGCGTGATAATGCTGCTGTCGCGCATGCGCTATGACAACATGCACCTATTCAAGTTCTCGCGCGAGCAGCGCAACGAGGTGCTCGACATCATTCTCGACTATTTCAAGATTCACAACTCTACCCTGGGAACCCTCAAGTCGCCCGAAGTGCTGAAGCAACTTTTCGTGTAATCACACACTTTTGCAGTACAAATGTTGCACATTTGAGCAAAATTACCTAATTTTGCATCGGATAAACACGTTTTAGGCTAAAAGACATTTAATTTATAACTAAAATATATTGCTTATGAAGAATTTATTACTCTTAGGACTTGCTGCAATGCTCGCTATGGGCTCACAGGCAGCCAATGTGAAAGATGCCGTAAAGCTGACACACCCGATGAGAAGCCAGCACATGACTCTTAGTGAACGTGCCGCTAACGCTAATGCGACACTGGTAACCAACAAGGCAAAGAAAGTCGCTGTAAAGGCCGATGCGCCTATTACCGAGGCTCCTGCCGGCACTGAATACAAAGACATGTACGTTACATCAGAGTCTTATGGTATGGGCTGGGGCGACATGTACTATCAGAAGGTAGACGGTGGTCTGGGTGCTGTTGTCGAAGGTGACGACGGTTGCCTGTACATCAAGGGCCCCATCTCTCAGGCTTATGTATGGGGGCTCGGTTTCCCCTATATCAAGTGTGAGAAGACCGGCGACAACACCTATGTGATGAAGACCCCGCAGTGCTATGCAATCGACTACGGCGATCCCTACTACGTGCAGCGCCTCAAATATGACGAGACCGAAGAATCTTATGTAGTGGACGAGGCCAATACCGACGTGACATTCAAGTGGGAGAACAACGTGCTCACACAGGTCGACGACTGCTACTTTGGTCTGACCGACGCCACCGGCGAGTGGTACTACATGGCCGACAACGAGGTGAAATATGAGGCAAATCCTGACAAGAAGGTTGAGGTTCCCGACGGAGCAACCGCAGGCGATGTGCGCATGACATTCAACGACGATGCCGAGGACCTCGAGTCGACCGACAGCCGCATGGTTGAGGTATTCACATCGGGCGACAAGCAGTATATGAACCATGTCGACAAGTATGCTACCGACCTGGTTATGGAGATGACTGTTGATGCTAACGGCGGCAAGACCGTTGTCAGCGGACAGTATATCGGCGTCGACGAGGACTACAACTCACACATGTACATCCTTACCGGTGACGCAAAGGTTGCAACCCAGGGCGATTACACATACTTCAACTACGACAAGACCCAGTCGATGACATTTGTCAAGGACGGCAACGTGTGCAAGGCAGCCTACCCCGCATCAATCATCGTGAACTGCGGCCGCAACACACTCTACATAGGCGATGAGTTCGTTGCTCCCGTTCTTGAGGAAGTAGCCGACGAGGCTATGGTTCCCGCCGATCCCGAGAACCTCACCGTTACCGAGGGCACAAGCCACGACCTGATGAAGTTCACTATCCCCACCGTTGACGTTGACGGCAAGGAACTCAATGTGAACAAACTGTCTTATGTAGTTTATTACAACGACAATGTTTACACATTCACTCCCGAGTTGTTCGAGGGCCTCGAAGAGGACATGACCGAGATTCCTTATGGATTCACCGATTCAAACTACGACATCTGGCACAGCAGTTCAACAGGCAAGGAGACAATCTACTTCTACGACATGCTGTATGACAAGGTGGGCGTTCAGAGCGTCTATCGCGGCGGCAACCAGGAGAACCGCAGCAACGTGGTTTACTACTACCGCAGCACATCGGGCGTGAACGACCTCAACACCGAGGTGCGCACCGTGAAGAGCGAGGCTTATTACAACGCTGCCGGCCAGCGTGTTGACGCTAATGCAACAGGTTTCGTAGTTAAGCGTGTAGTCTTCACCGACGGCACAACCGCAACCTACAAGGTAGTGAAGTAATGCACTAAATCCTTGACACAAATAAAAAATGGAGGCATCACAGCCTCCATTTTTTTTACATCAATCTTCGGGGAAAACCATGTCAAATCATCCGTTGTAACCAGAGCGCCCTAAGGCCAACTGTAAAAAAATGGCATTTATTATCAAATTAAGTAAAAATTAAGTACGCGCGATAGACACAAATCAAGTAAAAATATGTAACTTTGCACCGTTTTTCAAAACATGACCCAATAATACCTACTTTTTAGACTAAAAAAGAAGTATGACAACGCTTACTATTTTTATCGTAATCGTATTCTTGCTCGGTTACGCATCGATTGCCCTCGAAGGCTGGACACGCGTAAACAAGGCAGCAATTGCACTATTAATGTTTGTGTTCACATGGACTCTGTTCATGCTTGATCCGGGCGCTTATATCCAGGCACCCGACCATGCAACATTGCTCGCATCGGTGAACGAGGCTATCGAGAAGCATCTGGGTAGCACAGCAACCACCCTGTTCTTCCTCATGGGCGCTATGGCAATCGTGGAGGTAGTGGACCGCAACGGTGGTTTCAACTTCGTGCGCGACACCATGCGCACACGCAGCAAGCGCTCACTCATGTGGCGCGTGGCTTTCATGACTTTCTTCCTGAGTGCCATCCTTGACAACCTCACCACCAGCATCGTGATGGTGATGTTGCTGCGCAAACTCGTACAGGATGCCAAGGACCGCGTAAAATATGCCGCGCTCATCATCGTGGCAGCCAACTCGGGCGGTGCGTTCTCTCCCATCGGTGACGTTACCACCATCATGCTGTGGAACTCGGGCATGATTACTGCCGGAGGCGTTATAAAGGAACTCTTCATTCCCTCGCTCATCTCTATGCTTGTGCCCGCCCTCATGCTCATGACGCAACTCAAGGGCGAACTCAAGGCTCCCGACAACAGTGGCGAGGAAGTAGTGGACGAACTCAACCGTGCCCAGCGCCGTGCAGTATTCTTCATGGGTGTGGGCGGTCTTATCTTCGTTCCCATCTTCCACAACCTTACCGACCTGCCCCCGTTCATGGGTATCTTGCTGGTACTGGGTAGCCTGTGGCTCATCACCGAACTTTTCTACGGTACAAAGCGCCTCAAGCGTCGCGAGCACCTCAAGAACCGCATGAGCAAACTCCTGCGCCGCGTCGACATGAGTACTATCCTGTTCTTCCTGGGTATCCTCATGGCAGTAGGCTGTCTTGAGGAAATAGGTGTTCTTCACCTGCTCGGCGTATGGCTCAACGACATCTCGGGCGGCAACCACTATGTAGTGACAGGCCTCATCGGTGCAATCTCAAGTATCGTCGACAATGTGCCCCTCGTGGCAGGCTGCATGGGTATGTATCCCATTGCTCCCGTTGGCGACATGGCTGTGGACGGAGTATTCTGGCAGTTGCTGGCTTACTGTGCCGGTGTGGGTGGCTCAATGCTCATCGTGGGTTCGGCTGCAGGTGTCGTAGTAATGGGCTTGGAGCGCATCAGCTTCGGCAACTACATGAAGCACATGACCTTGCTTTCACTCATTGGTTACCTTGCTGGTATGTTCAGTTACTACCTGCTGCGCACATTCGTATTCTAAACGACTACGCTTTACAACAAATAATTCCAAGGGCCGCTGCATCCACAGCGGCCCTTGTTACATCTGCCCGATTAGAAAAAAGGAGGCGACACTGTGCCGCCTCCAAGTTATCTGTTTCCTCTAAAACGTGGCTTTATTCGCGCACCGGGTCATAGCTTACGCCACAGCCCAGTTTCTTGAACATCTTGCGGTCGACCTCGCTGAGCATTGTGGTGGCGTGTACCTGGCAACCGTCGAGCAAGGGCAGGCAGTCGAGAGCCTTGCGGCAGTTCTCGTCGTGCTGGCTCACCACTGCGAGCGCCACGAGTACTTCGTCGGTGTGCAAGCGGGGGTTGCTGCCGTGCAGGAACGATGTCTTGAGTCGCATGATGGGCTCTATCATGTCCTGCGGGATAAGTTTAGCGTCGTGGTCAATGCCGGCAAGGTGCTTGATGGCATTGAGCACAAGTGCGGCGCTGGGACCCATGAGGTCGCTGGTACCCGAACTGATGAGCGTGCCGTCGGAGAGTTCGATGGCAGCGCAGGGAGCGTTGTCGAGTTCCTGGCGTTCCTTTGCCACAACTGTGGGCTTGCGGTATACGGTGGTGAGTTTCATCTGGCGCATGAGGAGCGCTATTTTCTTCACCTCGGTGTCGTTGTTCTTGCCGTCGGCCATAGAGCAAAGGGCGTTGTAGTAGCGGCGGATTATCTCCTGCTTGCTTGCCTCGCAGCACTCCTCGTCGTCGCTAATGCAGAAACCTGCCATGTTCACACCCATGTCGGTGGGCGACTTGTAGGGGCTCTCGCCGTATATTCCCTCGAAGATTGCGTTGAGCACGGGGAAAATCTCGATGTCGCGGTTATAGTTCACTGTGGTCTTGCCATAGGCCTCGAGGTGGAACGGGTCGATCATGTTGACGTCGTCGAGGTCGGCAGTAGCCGACTCGTATGCGATGTTGACCGGATGTTTGAGCGGCATGTTCCATACAGGGAATGTCTCGAACTTGGCATATCCAGCCTCGACACCACGACGGTGTTCGTTGTAGCACTGGCTGAGACAGACAGCCATCTTTCCGCTTCCGGGTCCCGGTGCAGTGACGATAACGAGCGGTTTGGTGGTCTCAACGAAATCGTCCTTTCCGAAGCCCTCATCGGAATCAATGAGTTCAACATTGTTCGGGTATCCCTCAATGAGATAATGGAAATGAGCCTTGATACCCTTCGACTCCAGGCGTCGGCGATAGGCATCAGCCGAACTCTGTCCGTTGTAATGCGTGATGACGACGTTATCGACCTGGAAACCACGATTAAGGAATTCAGTACGGAGCCGGAGAACATCTTCATCGTACGTGATACCGAGATCCTGACGGATCTTGTTCTTCTCGATGTCGAAGGCACTGATGACGATGATGATCTCAGCCGAGTCAACGAGCTTCTGGAGCATCTTGAGTTTGCTGTCTGGCTGGAAACCGGGTACCACCCTACTGGCATGGTAGTCATCGAAGAGTTTTCCACCCAGTTCCATGTATAATTTGCCCTTGAACTGCTCTATCCGTTCCTTGATGTGTTCACTCTGGATACGAACATATTTATCGTTGTCAAAACCGTATTTCATAATCTCTCTTTCCGAATTACGGTACAAAGATAGAAAATAATCTTGACTTTTTTTCAAAACACAAGTAAAAATTCAAAGAAAATTATTAACTTTGCACAATATTGTATATTGGCGTTTTAGCCCCTTATAATTATTAATGATAATTTTAAACGAACAAGAAATATGAAGACTAATTTCAGGACATCGACCTGTGGCGAGCTTCGCCTTCAGGATTCAGGAAAGACTGTCACCCTCTCGGGATGGGTACAGCGAGTCAGAAAAATGGGAGGTATGACATTCGTAGATCTCCGCGACCGCTACGGAATCACGCAGTTGGTATTCAACGAAGAGACCAATGCCGACCTGTGTGCCGAAGCCAACAAACTGGGACGTGAATACGTAATCCAGATAGCCGGCAAAGTCAGCGAGCGCTACAGCAAGAATGCAAACATGCCAACCGGCGACATAGAGATCATAGTTGACGAGTTGAACGTGCTCAACGCAGCACAGACACCTCCATTCACCATAGAAGACAACACCGATGGTGGTGACGACCTCAGGATGAAGTACCGCTACCTCGACCTGCGTCGTGAGGCAGTGAGAAAGAACATGGAGTTGCGTCACAGGATGTGCATCGTTGTGAGGAACTACCTCTCCGACCTCGGATTCCTTGAGGTTGAAACCCCAATCCTTATAGGCAGTACACCCGAGGGCGCACGCGACTTCGTAGTACCTTCACGCATGAATCAGGGTCAGTTCTATGCACTTCCGCAGAGTCCACAGACACTGAAGCAGCTGTTGATGGTGGCAGGTTTCGACCGCTACTTCCAGATTGCGAAGTGTTTCCGTGACGAAGACCTCAGAGCCGACCGTCAGCCGGAGTTCACCCAGATTGACTGCGAGATGAGTTTCGTATCTCAGGAAGATATCATACAGACCTTCGAAGGCATGGCAAAGCACATCTTCAAGGAGTTGCGCGGTGTGGAGATGAACGAACCGTTCCTCCGTCTGCCGTGGGCAGAAGCCATGCGTCGTTTCGGCAGCGACAAACCGGATATGCGATTCGGAATGGAATTCGTGGAGCTCATGGACGTGCTCCAGCTCGGAACATTCCCAGTGTTCGACAGTGCAAAATACATAGGCGGTATATGTGCAAAGGGCTGTGCATCGTACACCCGCAAGCAGCTGGATCAGCTCACCGACTTCGTGAAGCGTCCGCAGATCGGTGCAAAGGGACTCGTATATGCACGAGTACAGGAAGACGGCAGCGTGAAGTCGAGTGTTGACAAGTTCTACACACCAGAACAGCTCATCGTCCTCAAAGAAAAGATGGAGGCCCAACCAGGCGACCTCATCCTCATACTCTCGGGCGACGACACCAACAAGACCAGGAAACAACTATGTGAACTGCGTCTGGAGATGGGTGAACAACTTGGTCTGAGAGACAAGAACAAGTTTGCACTGCTCTGGGTGACAGAGTTCCCTATGTT
>DCGA01000100.1:20348-20490 GCA_002314465.1 bacterium UBA1790
ATGGCAATGCACCATCCGTTCACTCATCCTATGAACGAAGACATCCCTATGCTTGACACCAATCCTGAGGCTGTACGTGCCGACGCCTACGACATGGTATGCAACGGTATTGAAGTAGGCGGCGGAAGTATCCGTATCCACG
>DCGA01000131.1:0-2934 GCA_002314465.1 bacterium UBA1790
GCTAAGATGATAAGTACTTTTTTCATATACTGCATATAATGAGAATTTATTGTGATGCAAAGATAGTGAATTTTGCCGGGAAAAGAAAGGAAAAGCAAAAAAAGGCGGGGCCGCCGTTTGTGATGGCGGTCCCGCTCATTAAGATTCAGGTAAAATGATTATGTGTTATCTCTCAATTAGTGGCGGCGACTGTTGTCTCTTTGAGTTACGTGAGTGCTGCCCGAATTGCCAGTGCTGGGGGTGCGGCTAACGTTTGAGTTGTTGCCACGGTTTCCGTTTCCATTATTGCGGTTGTCCTTGTTGCCCTTGTCGTTGTTAGAGCCATTGCGGTTACCGTTGTTATTGTTGCGGTTGCCGTTACCCTTGTTGTCGTTGCGGTTCCAGTTGCTGTTACCATTGTGGTTTCCGTTGTTGTAGCCATTGTGGTTACCATTGTTGAAACCATTGTGGTTGCCATTGTTGAAACCGTTGTTGTGGCTATTGTTATGAGAAGTCACGTGGCGATTGCTGTAGTAATTCTCCCATCCACTGCGATTGCCTCTGTAGGTGTGTATCACATTGTGGTTACGGTCGAAGAACTTGCCGCGATCATAGCGACTGTATACCGAAAAGTGCCAGTTGCCGTTTACTACTGTTACGGGAACAGTGAAGTAAGTCATTCGGCAATACTCTGCCCACTGTGCTCCTGTGAGGACGTACATCAATTTTCTCTCACGTAAACGCTCAGCGTAATTGTAGTTAGAAGTGACATATCCCAAAGAACGGAAGAAGTCGTAGTTGATCTCATATACATCGTCCCACTGATAGTTGCTAAGTCCGAGTTCGTAAGCCATTTTGTCGGTCAGGAACAGGGCTTCGTTTCTTGACTGCTCTACTGACATTGCAAATGAGTTGAAGTTTGCAAAGAGTACTGTGAGCATAAGTGCTAAGGTAGTTCTTAAAGTTCTCATAATGCAAAAATTTAAATGGTTTGTAATTCGTTTTTGTTGTCATTTGGACTGCATGAAGTACCAAAAGGTTACATACAGGAACCTCCGTTTTACTTTTTTTAACCATTCGCAAAACAACGATAAAAAAGTTATTTGATTGATATTAAGCACTTTGAATCATCACAAGAAACGCAAGTAGAATCGATAAACATACACATTTTCATCTATTATCATTCGTTACCGCAAGACCGGGCAAAGCACATTTAATAGGCTATGAGGCAATAAAACGGGGGTAAACTCGTTAAGTAATAAATATTATGAGGGTACTACTGGTAAACAAATTCTACTATCCCCGCGGGGGTGACTGCATGGTGGTAATCAACACCGAGCGGTTGCTGCGCCAACACGGGCACGAGGTGGCAATCTATGCGATGCATTATGGGCAGAACATGGATTGTGCTACTGCGCCCTATTTTGCAAGCGAGGTACAGTTTGCCGGATGTATAGGGCACAAGATGGCTGCGTTGAAGCGCACCCTGGGTATGGGCGACATAGTCCCCTCGTTCAAAAAAATGCTCCGAGACTTCAATCCCGACGTGGTACACCTGCACAATATTCATTCCTACTTGTCGCCAGCGGTGGCAAAGGCTGCCAAGGAGCACGGTTGCCGCGTGGTGTGGACGATGCACGATTACAAACTCATGTGCCCCGCCTATGTGTGCCGCCTGGACGGCCGCCCCTGTGAGCAGTGTATCACGGGCAGCAAAACTGGCGTCATAAAAAACCGCTGCATGAAAGGGTCGCTTGCCGCAAGTGCAGTGGCATGGCTCGAAGCAGTGAAGTGGAACCGCAAGACACTCGAGAGATATACCGACACCTATATATGCCCCAGCCGCTTCATGGCAGGCATGATGGAGAAAGCGGGATTCAGCAGCAAAAAGATTGCCGTTATTCCCAACTTCACCAACGCTCAAGTCAGCGAAGCAAAGCGCGAGGACTATTACTGCTATGCGGGGCGATTATCGCCCGAGAAAGGCGTCGACGCACTACTCGAGGCTGCCACACACCTACCCTATCGCCTCAAGGTAGCAGGTACAGGGCCACTCGAGGAAGAGTTACGAGCACGATATGCAGGAAATGACAACATTGAGTTTGTGGGACAACTCGACTCACAAGGAGTGACACAACTGCTGGCACGAGCGCACGCCTCGGTACTGCCATCGCAATGGTATGAGAACAACCCGCTGGGCGTTATCGAATCGCTCATGGCAGGCACGCCCGTCGTGGGGACCGACATGGGTGGCATACCCGAACTGATTGACGCCGTGAACGGCATTGTCACCACCTCTGAAACCCTTGTCCAAGCCATAGACATGGCAATGAAAAAGGACTGGGACAACACAGAGATAAGCAGTCGTGCCGCCGAGAAATACCTGCCCGACTCACACTACGAGCAACTGATTAAAGTATACAAAGGACTTCAATAATAACGACATATAATGAAAAATACGATACAAGCAAGCGTCATCACCACCTTCAGGTGCAATGCCAAGTGCAACATGTGCAACATTTGGCAACACCCCACTCATCCCAACGAGGAAATTGACGCATCGCTATATGAAAAACTGCCCAACGGTCTGCGAATCAACATCACCGGCGGTGAGGCCACACTGCGCAAGGACATTGACCGCATCTTTGAGATACTTCATCCCAAGGCCACACTGCTCGAACTGAGCACCAACGGGTATAACACGGCAAAGATCGTGGAACTTGCCAACCGTTACCCCGATATCCTGATTCGCGTGAGCGTGGAGGGACTGCCCGCCATCAACGACAGCAAGCGCGGCCTGCACAACGGATTTGACCATGCGTTGCGCACAATGCTGGAGTTGAAGAAGACCAAGTGCAAGAACATAGGCTTTTCGGTGGTGATTTCGCCCGACAATTACCAGGACCTGCTGTCGCTGTATGAACTGTGCGTTGCACTTGACGTCGAACTGGGTAC
>DCGA01000131.1:2979-4603 GCA_002314465.1 bacterium UBA1790
CGTGGTACTTCCACAAGGACGACAACCAGGTGGAAAGCGAGGAAGCGCTCAAGCAGCACGAGCTCTTTGTGCGCGCATTGCTCACCAGCAAGCGCCGCCACCTCAAGGCACGCCTCAAGGACTATGGCCGCGCCTACTTCAACCGCTCGATACACCGCCGCCTGCGCGGCGACGAAGCCGGCTACCGCCCGGCATGCGGAGCGCTTAGCGACTTCTTCTTCATCGACCCGTGGGGCAATGTATCGCCTTGCAACGGAAGCGGCGAGGAATGGATAATGGGAAACATCAACGACGACAGCATCGAGAACATCCTTGCCAGCGACAAGGCGCGCGAGGCGATGGAGAAAGTGAAGGCATGCAAGCGTAACTGCGCATTCATCGTTACCGAGCGACACGACATGGTGCGCCGCCCGTGGAAACCCATCATGTGGATACTCAAGAACAAATGGCGCATTGCGCGCGGAAAAGAACTCTCGTGGGACGACTGACGATTGCTGTGATAGGGACGAGGGGATTCCCCGGTGTGCAGGGCGGCGTGGAGTCGCACTGCGCCCACTTGTATCCGCTCATGACCGATGTTACGGTGAGAGTGTACCGCCGCAAGCCCTATCTCAACGAGCGCTCCGACGCATCATACCCCAACATAGAATTCGTAGACCTTCCCTCAACCCGTATCAAGGGTGTTGAGGCCGTGATACACACCCTGCTGTGTGTATTGCACATAGCATTCCACCGCCCCGATGCGGTGCATGTGCACAACTTCGGGCCCGGTTTCGTGATGCCGTTGCTCAAGATGATGCGACTGCACACCGTGCTTACTTACCACAGCACCAACTACGAGCACGACAAGTGGGGTACAGTGGGCAAGCGCCTGCTGCGCTGGTGCGAAAAACTGGCGATGAGATGGAGCGACAGAATCATCTTTGTCAACCGATATGTGATGGAGCGACAGCCGCAATGGGCACAGGCCAAAGCACAATACATCCCCAACGGAATAGACGCAGCCACACACTCGGCCCATACCTCACTCATCGAGGAGAAAGGCATTGTTCCCGGCCAGTATATACTTGCCGTGGGCCGTCTGTCGCAAGAAAAAGGCCTCGATTACCTGGTGCAAGCCTGCGACCGACTGCCGCAAGCCACGCAGGTGGTGATAGCCGGAGCCAGCGACCACGACGACGGTTATGCACGCCTCATGAAAAGCCACGACACAGCCGGTAAGGTGGTGTTCACCGGATATGTCGAAGGAGAGATGCTGCGACAACTCTACAGCCATGCCAAACTGTACGTATTACCCTCACTGAGCGAGGGTTTCCCCATCGCTCTGCTCGAGGCGATGTCTTACGGTCTGCCCATCGTGGCAAGCGACATTCCCGCAACCCGGCTCGTGGAACTGCCCGAAGCAAACTATGCCCTGCCCGGCGATGCCGAGTCGCTCGCGGCCACCATAGCCAGCGCCCTTGAGAGAGACGAGCACCCTACCTATGATCTCGCGCCATACTCATGGGCAAAGATAGCCGAATCGACACTCAACACACTAAAACCATAGCCTCGCGCGCGTGCTTGCGCAATAAATCCCTTATAATTTTGGTTTTCTCGCTTTTTGTTTGTAACTTTGCGATGT
>DCGA01000131.1:4612-8698 GCA_002314465.1 bacterium UBA1790
ATGTATGATAAATGAAAATTTGTACATCGTAGTTCCGTGTTACAACGAGCAGGAGGTTCTTCCCGCCACTAACACGAAGCTATTGTCGTTGCTCGAAGAACTCGTGGCAGCCCAACTGGTGTCGCCATTGAGTCGTGTGCTATATGTAGACGACGGGTCTACCGACAATACCTGGAACATTCTCAACGAGATGACCCAAAGCAACAAGCGGGTTGCAGCTGTAAAGCTTGCAACCAATGCCGGACACCAGAACGCCTTGTTGGCAGGACTGGAGGCCGCGTTGCCTCATGCCCACATAATGGTGAGCATCGACGCCGACCTGCAAGACGACTGTGAGGTCATCAAGGAGATGGTGGAACACTACCACAGCGGCTGCGACGTGGTATATGGCGTGCGTCGTGAGCGCAAGAGCGACTCGTGGTTCAAGCGCAGCACAGCACAGGCATTCTACCGCACCATGCACCGCCTGGGCGTAAAATCGGTATATAACCATGCCGACTTCAGGCTGATGAGCAACCGTGCAGTTGCACAGTTGATGCAGTACCGCGAGCGCAACCTGTTCTTGCGCGGCATCGTTCCCCTGATGGGTTATCGCACCGCCAACGTATACTACGACCGCAGTGCACGCATGGCCGGCAAGAGCAAGTACCCGCTGGGCAAGATGGTGTCATTTGCCGTCGACGGCATCACATCATTCAGCATCAAGCCCGTGCGCATGGTGTTCACGTTAGGACTCATTTTCCTGTTCATAGCCCTGTGCATGCTCGCCTATGTACTCGTGGCCTACTTTACCCACCGTGCAGTGAGCGGTTGGGCATCACTCATCCTGTCGGTATGGTTCATTGGCGGCTGCCTGCTCATGAGCCTGGGCATTGTGGGTGAATATATAGGAAAGATTTACATCGAGGTAAAAGACCGTCCGCGCTATAACGTGGAAGAAAAGGCCGGATTAGAGGAAGAAAACAAGGAATAAAGCAACCGAAGTGATTTTTTCACCCCGAAAGTGTTGCAAAAGCACTCCTTTTCTCGTCATATATACAGAGACAATAAAACAACAAACATAAAAACACAATGAAAAAAACCATCCTTACTTGTGCCTTTATGGCACTGGCAAGCATCGGCGCATCTGCAGTAACTCCGCTGTGGACCCGCTATGCTCAGATTTCGCCCGACGGACAGAACATCGTGTTCACCTATAAGGGCGACATCTACCGAGTGGCCGCTAACGGTGGCAAGGCTCTGCAGCTCACCACCCAGTCGAGTTATGAAATGAACCCCGTGTGGTCGCCCGACGGCAAGTCTATCGCCTTTGCCAGCGACCGCCAGGGAAACTTTGACGTATATGTAATGCCTGCCGATGGTGGAGCACCCACACAGCTCACCTTCAACTCGGCAAGCGAGACCCCCTGGACATTTACCCCCGACGGCAAGTACATCTACTTCTCGGCAAGCATCCAGGACCCCGCAAGCAGCATTCTGTTCCCCTCGGCCCGCCTTACCGAGCTCTATAAAGTCCCCGTAGAGGGTGGCGTGAGCACACAGGTGATAGGCACCCCCGCCGAGGAGGTGAAAATGGACCCCAAGGGCCGCTTCTTCCTGTATCAGGACCAGAAAGGCATACTGGACCCCTTGCGCAAGCACCACACTTCTTCGGTAACACGCGACTTGTGGCGCTATGACGTTGCCACCGGTAAGCACACCAACCTTACCTCGCACGCAGGTGAAGACCGTAGCCCCGTGCTAAGCCCCGACGGCAAGAGCATGTACTTCCTGAGCGAGCGCGACGGCGGTTCGTTCAACGTATACAGCATGTCGCTCGACAACCCCGGCAAGGTAAAGGCAGTAACAAACTTCAAGAGCAATCCCGTGCGCTTCCTTTCAATGGCAAGCAACGGCACTCTGTGCTACACCTATGACGGCGAAATTTACACCCAGGCGCAAGGCGGCAAGCCCCGCAAGGTAGCCATCGACCTGTTCCACGACGACAGCGACCAAATTACACGCATGAGTGCAACCAAGGGAGCACGCAGCGCAGCTGTATCGCCCGACGGAAAGCAGGTGGCATTCGTAGCACGTGGCGAGGTTTTCGTAACATCGGTTGAATACAACACCACCAAGTGCATTACCAATACTCCCCAAGCCGAGGACGACCCCACATGGGCCGACAACCGCACTCTGGTTTACGCTAGCGAGCGCAACGGCAATTGGCAGCTCGTGAAGGCAACCATCGAGCGCAAGGAAGACCTCAACTTCCCCAATGCCACCACCATCAAGGAAGAAATCTTGCTGCCCTCTACCACAGTAGAGCGCGCACTTCCCAAGTTCTCGCCCGACGGTAAGAAACTTGCCTTCATCGAAGACCGCCAGAAACTCATGGTAATGGACATGAAGACCAAGAAAGTGACCACCGTGACCGACGGCAGCACATGGTATGAGACCAACGGCGGCTTCAACTACAACTGGTCGCCCGACGGAAAGTGGTTCACACTTGAAATGATAGGCAACGTGCGCGATCCCTACAGCGACGTGGGCATCGTGAG
The DNA here is from genome assembly GCA_002314465.1 of bacterium UBA1790. GTDB lineage: Bacteria > Bacteroidota > Bacteroidia > Bacteroidales > Muribaculaceae > Sodaliphilus. The sequence continues at coordinate 7,153 of DCGA01000131.1, forward strand.
CGCCGAGGGCGGTAAGGTTACCAATATCACATCAAGCGGTTACTTCAGCGAGAATCCCAAGTGGGTACTCGAGGGTAACGCAATCCTCTTCACCAGCAACCGTTTCGGTATGCGCAGCCACGCATCATGGGGCTCGCAGGACGACGTGCTGCTGTGCTTCGTCAACCAAGAGGCGTATGACAAATACCGCCTGAGCAAGGAAGACTTCGAACTGCTTAAGGAAGTAGAGAAGGAGCAGAAGAAGGAAGCCGACAAGAAGAAAGAAGAAGAGAAAAAGAAAGACGACAAGAAGGGTGACAAGAAAGACGAGAAGAAAGATGACAAGAAGGCTGAGCCCAAGGTCATTAATGTGGAACTCGACGGCATCGAGGACCGCGTCATACGCCTCACTCCCAACTCGAGCAGCATAGCCAACGCAATGCTCACCAACGACGGCGAGAACCTGTACTATCTGTCGAAGTTTGAAGGCGGTTTCGACCTGTGGAAACTCGACATGCGCAAGCACAGCACCAAGCTCATCAACAAGATGAACAGCGGTTCGGCTTCGATGCAGATGAGCAAGGACGGCAAGGACATCTTCATCCTGGGCAGTTCGATGAACAAACTCACCATCGCAGGCGACAAACTCACCCCTATCACTTACCAGGGCAGTTTCAAGATGGACCTTGCTGCCGAGCGCGAGTACATGTTTGAGCACGTGCACCGCCAGGTGAACAAGCGTTTCTACAACCTCAACTACCACGGTGTAAACTGGGATGCCCTTACCGAGGTTTACCGCAAGTTCCTTCCCCACATCAACAACAACTATGACTTTGCCAACCTGCTGAGCGAATACCTGGGCGAACTCAACGTATCGCACACCGGTGGTCGCTTCTATCCCACAAGCGGTGAGGCAACAGCATGCCTGGGTCTGCTCTTCGACCTTACTTACACAGGCAAGGGTCTCAAGGTAGACGAGGTACTCGCCAAGGGTCCCTTCGCCAAGGCTTCTTCAAAGGTTAAGCCCGGTGTAATCGTTGAGAAAATCAACGGCACAGCCATCGAGGGCGAAAACGACCACTCTATCCTGCTCGCAGGCCTTGCAGGCAAGAAGACACTCGTATCACTCTACGACCCCAAGGGCGGCAACCGCTGGGACGAGGTTATCCTCCCCATCAGCAAGGCTACCCAGAGCAACCTGCTCTACACTCGTTGGGTTAAGCACAATGCACACGTTGTCGACAGTCTGTCGGGCGGTCGTCTGGGCTACGTTCACATCAAGTCGATGAACGACGAGAGTTACCGCGACGTTTACAGCCAGGTAATGGGCAAGTTCTATAAGAAAGACGGTATTGTGATTGACGTACGCTTCAACGGCGGCGGTCGTCTCCACGAGGATATCGAGGTATTGTTCAGCGGCAAGAAGTACTTTACACAGGTGATTCGCGGTCGTGAGGCATGCGACATGCCCAGCCGTCGCTGGAACAAACCCTCTATCATGATTACAGCCGAGGCTTGCTACAGCAATGCACACGGCACACCCTGGGTATACCAGCACCAGGGCCTT
>DCGA01000131.1:8710-15348 GCA_002314465.1 bacterium UBA1790
GGCCTTGGCAAGATTGTAGGTATGCCCGTTCCCGGCACCATGACCAGTGTATCGTGGGAGACCCTGCAGGACAACAGTCTCATCTTCGGTATCCCCATCATCGGTTACCGTTTGCCCGACGGCTCATACCTGGAGAACACCCAGCTTGAGCCCGACGTGAAGGTCGCTAATGATCCCGCCGAGGCAGTCAAGGGCCAGGACGCACAGCTCAAGGCAGCCGTCATGGAACTCCTCAAGGAAGTGAAATAACCTTAGGTTAGATATTTCAAACCTCGTGTCAAGAGAGTCGTTTCTGATTACCCGATATGGTGATTCAAGCGACAACTCGCTTGACACGAGGTTCTTTTTTGTAGCAACCCGTTGTTCATTAACACAATCCCTCTCTTATCATGCCACTGCATAAACGGAGTCACATAAACAAGTATCGCATGACTGGCACCTACATGATAACCATCGCAGTTGCCGGAAGAAAGCCTCTGCTGGGACTCGTTAAAGGAGACCATCGACTACAGGAAAATAGCCCTAATGCGCCAAACATTAATCTTTCCAAACTTGGGGAGATGATAGCTCTTGAAGAACTACCTAAAATCACTCAATATTACCCTTCAGTAAGTGTGTGGCACACCTGTTTCATGCCCGACCACATCCATCTTATTATACACGTGAACGAAAACCTAAAGAACGGCCAGCACATAGGGAAAGTAATCGCAGGGTTTAAAACCGGGTGTTCAAAAGCATGGTGGAATCTTTGCCCGGAACACAAGGGCAAGTCACTGTTTGAGGAGGGATATAACGACCGCATCCTTCACGAGGAAGGACAATTTGAACGTTGGGTAAAGTATCTTAAAGACAACCCGCGTCGCTATCTGATGAAACGCGAGAATCCAAAACTATTCACTATAACCCATAACATAGAAGTCGCTGGCGAGAAATGCGAAGCAGTAGGCAACATCTTCCTCCTTGACGTGCCTCACAAAGAGGCTGTCATTATCCATCGTCGCTACACAGATACCGAAGTTTCCGAGTTGCGGGAAAAATGGCTCGCTTGCGGTAGAAATGGAGGTATTCTTGTGAGCGCGGCAATCGCACCGGCCGAAAAAGAAGTGTTGCACGAGGCTCTAGAAAAAGGCTATAAAATAATACTGCTACGCGAAAATGGATTCCCGCCCCTTTACAAGCCAAGCGGCAGGGCATTTGACTCGTGCTCTGCAGGAAACCTACTGCAAATCAGCCCTTGGGAATACTCTTCTCGCAAGGCTACCATTTCCCGCGAACAATGCCTGTTCCTTAATGATCTCGCATGCAAGATTTCAATGGACTGAGTCAATTATCTTTTCGCATCATCACACCTCGTGGCAAGCGAGTTGTCGCTTGCAATTTATAGAATGGTGGAAGTTATGCGCGGGCGCGCGGGTTCTTTAAAGTGAAAAAAGGTTATTTTTGACGTTGTATATAGTATAATTGAGTGTTTTTGTGTAAATTTGTAGATTAAAATAAACAAACTCGTTTTCAATGAAAATAAAGAACATCTTACTGAGCATCGGCGTCGCCCTGCCCCTGACTATGGCGGCGCAACCTGTAGTGATGAATAGCGGCGCACAGGGATTCCTGGAGCGTGGAAAGGGCATGTTTAACAGCCGCAACTATGTGGGCGCAATCGACCAACTGAACCATGCTACACGCCTGGGTCTTACCGGTAGCGCACAAGAGGAGGCTGAGTTCTACATTGCACTGAGCAAGTTTGAGCGTGCCGAGCGCGGTGACCTCGATGCATTGATCGACTTCATCGAGTCTCATCCCTCGTCGGAGCTTTCGCAATGGGCACAAATCAAAGTGGGTGACTACTATTTCTACCGCGGCGACTGGAACAACGCCCTGCTGAGCTACTCGCTGGTGCGCGATGGCGCTCTGGACGGTGACCGTCAGGAAGACCTGGTATATCGCCGTGCCTACAGCAACCTGCGTCTGGGCAACTACGAACGCGCCGGCCAGCAGTACAACTCGCTTGCCCACTCTAAGCGCTACGGCCAGGCAACAGTGTTCTATCACGCTTATATCGACTATGCCAACGGTGACTATGACAACGCCATGGCCAAGTTCACCGACATCGCTGCAGGCAGCAAGAAGATAGGCGACCTCGCTTACCAGGCAGGCTACTACATCACCCAGATACGCTTCCACAACAAGGAATCCAACCGAGTTATCTCNNCGGGTGGCCAGCAACTGCTCAGCGAAGAAGAAAACGACTACTTCTCGGCCGAGCTCAACCGCATCGTGGGCGAAAGTTACTACCACACCGGCAACAACTCTCTCGCACGCAAGTTCATCACCGAATACCTCAATGACCCCCAGGGCGACCCATATCGCACCGCAGGTTACGTGATGGGTGTTCTCGACTTCAAGGCAGCCGACTATGCTCAGGCAATACAGCACATGAGCATCGCAACCGAGGAAGATGATGCACTGGCACAGAGCGCCAACCTTTACATAGGTCAGAGCAAACTGAAACTCAACGACATCAACGGCGCTGCTCGCGCATTTGAACTTGCAGCCAAGGCCAACCACAACCAAAGCGTACGCGAAACAGCGTTCTACAACTACGCGTTGAGCCAGAGCCAAGGTGCCCGCACACCGTTCGACAAGTCAATCGACATGTTTGAGCAGTTCCTCAACGACTACCCCAAGAGCAAGTACAAAGAGGATGTTGAAGGCCATCTCGTGGACGCTTACATGAGCACCACCGACTACACCAAGGCTCTCAACAGCATCAACCACATCAAGAACCCCGGTGAAAAGGTTAAAAAGGCAAAACAGTATGTACTGTACAACCTGGGCGTCCAGTCGCTGTCTAACAACAAGACCAACGACGCCATTACCTACCTCAAGGAGGCTGTAGACCTGGGCAACAAGGACAAGACCATCTACAACGAGAGCCGCCTGTGGCTTGCCGAGGCACAATACCGCGCAGGCAAGTACAAGGAGGCAAGCGACAACCAGCAGGCCTATGTTAAGCAGGCAGGAACAAGTGGTTCAAACTACGGCATCGCACAGTACAACCTCGGTTACTCATTGTATCAACAGCGCAAGTATGCCGATGCACTCAAGGCATTTGAGAATGCCGCTGGCAGCAAGCAACTCGACGACCAGATGCTGGGCGACACCTACAACCGCATGGGCGACACCTACTACTACACCCAGAACTACACTGCAGCCCAAGAGAGTTATGCTAAGGCTATGGAGGCCGACAAGACCGCTCCCCGCGACTACTCAATGTACCAGATGGGTATCATGATGGCTCTCAACAAGCAGTTTGACCAGGCAGTGAACCAGATGGACCTGTTGCTCAAGGAATGCCCCACCTCAAGCCTTGCTCCCCAGGCAATGTTTGAGAAGGCCAACGCACAAGCAGCCATGAACGCCGGCAAGGATGCCGTTGCAACCTACAAGAGCGTAGTGAAGAACTACCCCAAGAGCAACGAGGCACGCAAGGCCCTCATCCAGATGGCTATCGTAGACAAGAACATGGACAACATCGACGCGGCAATCGAGGCCTACAAGCAGGTTATCAAGGAATATCCCACCAGCGACGAGGCACAGGCAGCAGCCGAGGATATGAAACTCATCTATGCCGACCGTGGCGAACTTGCACAGTTTGATAAGTTCCTCAACGGCATCAAGGACGCTCCTAAGTTGGATGTAAACGAGGTAGACCGCCTTACCTTCGAGGCTGCCGAGAAGGCTGCCATCGACGACAACCCCAGCATCACCCGTATGCAGGAATATCTCACCAACTATCCCAACGGTGCTTATACTGCCAAGGCTAAATACTACATCGCCCGCTACAACTACTTCAAGGGCAAATACAAAGACGCCCTTACAGGACTTGACGAGGCTCTCAAGGCCGGCGAAGACGCTTCGTTTGCCGAGGACGCCCTGTCGATGCGCAGCGATATCCTTATGCGCCAGGGCAAGTATGCCGACGCACTCAAGGCCTATACCGAACTTGCCGAGAAGTCATCGAGCGAGGACAACCGCATGATGGCACAGATGGGCGCAATGCGTGCATCCAAGGCAATGGGCAACTGGAACGAGGTTAAGAGCGCTGCTGCTGCACTGCTCGAGAAGGGCGGTCTCAACGCAGCCGAAGAACGCGAGGTAACAATGAACCGTGCCATCGCCAATGCCAACCTGGGCAACACAGCCGAGGCACAGGAAGACTTTACACGCCTTGCCAAGGACACCCAGAGCGAACAAGGTGCACAGGCATCGTATGAACTCGCCAACATGCAGTTCAAGGCAGGCAACCTCAAGGATGCCGAGAAGACCATCAACCAGTTTATCGATGCCGGTACTCCCCACAGCTACTGGCTTGCCAAGAGTTTCATCTTGCTGAGTGACATCTACATCAAGCAAGGCAAGTATGCCGACGCACGCGACTACCTGCTGAGTCTCAAGAGCAACTATCCCGGCAACGAGAAGGAAATCCTCGAGGCAGTAGAATCACGTCTCAAGACCATCAAGAACAAGAAGTAACAAATACATCACTCGATAACGCAAACTATCAGTTATGAATAAGAAGATATTTCTGAGCGCAATTATCGCCTGCATGGCACTGGGCATGAATGCACAGCAGAACACAGGCAAGGAGCTCAACAAGGAGATTACACTCGAGAAGGACTTCGTTCCCGTGGAGAAGAAGGTGACCAAGAAGAACACCCTTCCCAAGGTAAAGAAGGTTACCCCTCCCGCCAAGACCAACCTTGACTACAGCGGCACACCCGTTGACATTGAGGTTCCCACAACAATCCCCACCATGATGCCCTACGGCTATCGCACTGCTCACAACTTCAGCAGCAAGCGCGGCTATCTGGAGGTGGGCGGCGGCATGGCGGCAAACTTTGACGGCAGCGCCGGCTATCGCTTCCTCGACAGCGACAATACCCAGGCGGGCATTTGGGTGCAGCACAACAGCACATGGGCCGACAAGAACAAGACTCCGCTTATCACCAACGATTCAGAGCGAGCAAAGCAGTTGTATAACGACAACCGCTGCGGCCTGTACCTCACCAACCACTTCGGTGGCTTGGGAACGCTCAAACTCGACGCCGGAGTACACTTCGATAGTTTCAACTACTACGGAGCGCACAAGACCGAGAACGCTCCCAAGTATGACGCCGAGAAGAAGCAGACCTTCCTTGAGTTTAACTTAAACGGCAAGTGGAACGGCAAGTTTGCCTTCAAGGACACCGAGTTGCCCTATCGTGCTTACTTAGGTTTTAACCACGCCGGCTACAACATGGTTCCCAACCCCTATGCCGAATCGGCAAAAGCAGCCAACGAGACTTTCTTCAAATTCGGCATTGGCGGCGACTACTCACTCGAGGACTACGGCACCATAGCGCTTGACCTGAAGGGCGACTTCATGAACTTCAAGGAGGCAAAGAACTACTCGGCAGGCACATATCCTCTCAGCAACAGTTACTTCATCTTCACCATCGCTCCCCGTTACAAGTGGGAGAACGACGTGTTCCGTGCCGAGGCAGGTGTAGACCTGCTCCTGGGCAACCTTCAGATTTATGAAGGCGACATCAAGAAAGACGGTAGCATTCACATTGCCCCCGTTGTAAAACTTGACATTGACATCGTTGACGGTGCAGCCGTGTATGTCGACCTCAAGGGTGGCAACCGCATCAATTCGCTCTCTTACATGGCAAGCGTGGACCGCTACAGCACACCGCTGGGCTTACTCAGCAACACATGGAACCAGATTGACGGTGAAGCAGGTTTCAAGATCGGTCCGTTTGCAGGCCTTAGCGCAAAAATCTTCGGTGGCTACGCAATAAGCAATGGAGCATTGGTCCTCAACCACGACCTCGGAGGCCCTGCCCACACAAAATATGCAGCCAACGACTACCTGGCACGCAAGATGCGCGGTTTCAAACTGGGCGCAGAACTCAACTACAAGTATCGCTCGCTGGTTGAAGTAGCAGGTGCAGTAACCTACGCTCCCGGCGACGATGTACTCGGCGCTGACTGGGTTAAGGGTTACAACCTGGGGCTTGACGGTGCACAGATGGTAGCCAACTTCAACGTGAAGGTAACCCCCATCAGCAAACTCGCTGTAAACCTGGGCATGGACTACCGTGGCAAGCGCCGCACAGTACAGAGCGAAACAACCTATGTAGACATGGACGACGCCTTCAACCTGCACGCAGGTGCAAGTTGGCGCTTCGACAAGTTGCTCTCAGTATGGTTAAAGGGTAATAACCTGATTAACCGCAAGTATGACGTATTGCCCGGCCAGGGAGCACAGGGCCTTAACGTTATGGCAGGTGTATCACTGGTATTCTGATAACGGTATATAACCCACAATACAAGAATCACCCGAGTTTCCTGACGGAGACTCGGGTGATTATATTTTAGGTATATATTCTATAACGAGGGGGTTACACTTCCTCGACTACGGCATCGGCGGGGGCCTTCTGGTTCTCATCGATGATGAGTTGACCTATCTTGCCCTCGACCTTGAGATGACCACTCGTGGGGTTCTTGATGCTGGTGACATCGCCCTTGATATTGCCGTTGACGGTAGAATACTCAAAGAGCAGATTGGCATCCTCGCCGAATGTGCAATCCTC
>DCGA01000131.1:15354-15791 GCA_002314465.1 bacterium UBA1790
CGAGGATGAGACCGTCGACATAGCACAGCAACTGCTCACCTGTGAGATGACAACGCACAAGGCGAATGTTCTTGCCATACCACGCCAGATACTCGCCGTTGAGTTCGCTGTCGTAGATAGTCACATTCTCGGCTTCCCAGAATGCGTCCTTGCTGTTAATTACAGCATTGTGAATCTCAACATTGCGTGCATACTGGAATCCGTAGTTTCCGTCCTGGCGGTAATCGTCGATGCGCACGTTGCTCGTGTGCATGAACACACAGTCGCAGTTAGAAATCTTGACATTCTTGAGCGTAACATTATTGCAGTCCCACAAGAATTGTTCGCCATTAGGAAAATCGGTGTTCTCAACGTAGATGTCGTCCATGCGGCGGAAGAGTTTGGGCGCATCGACCTTGCAATCGGTCATGCGGCAACCGCTCGAGTACCACAGACTG
>DCGA01000131.1:15801-30461 GCA_002314465.1 bacterium UBA1790
CGAGTACCACAAACTGCTGCGGGCACTCTCGGCAAAGTAGCAGTTGTGTACCTTGAAGCCACGGGTCTCCCAGAAAACATATTTTCCCTCAAAGCGGCAATCCACAGCCTCGATGTTACTGCTTTCCTTGATAGACGACTCGCCCACATGGATGGTGACACGCTCAAGCCTCAAGTCGTGAGAGGCGTAGAGCGGGCGTTCACCGCCATATTCCTTGTCTTTAATAGTATGCATTATAGTTAATTCTTTTAATGTTCAATAAGATTAGGGTTGCGCGAAACCTTGAGGAATCGGCACACATAGAATACCGCCGCCGTAGACAATCCCACCGGGAATGCCATCCACACGCCCAAAGCACCCCAGTCGAGCGCTACACCCATAATATAACTTAGGGGGATGGAAACCACGATGTAAGAGACAAAGGCGTACTTGATGAGCCTCCTCACATCACCCAGTCCACGCAGTGCATTGACAAAGGTAACCTGGATGCCGTCGCCCAACTGGTAGAGGATGAGAGGATAGACCAGAACTGCAACGATATCGGAAACATCGGCGTTGTCGGTGAAGAGAATCGCCACATGGTGTCGCAGCGAGAACACGATGATGCTCATGAAGATGCTAATCACAAATATTATCTGCCACCCGGCAAACGCCGCATGACGCACGCCCTGCATATCGCCGAGTCCGTTATGGTTGCTCACGCGGATAGTCACCGCCGAAGAAACACCCACATAGAACATGAACATGACATTGGTGAGGCTGAGCATCACCTAATTAGCCGCAAGGACATTGGTGCCCATCCAGCCAAGGAATACAGCAACCAATGTGAACGAAGCAGCCTCAAGGCCCATCTGGATGCCAATGGGCCATCCCAGACGGTTAAGTAACTTCATATCCTTGACGCGGGTGCAAGCCTCGCTCCACAAAGCGCGGTATTTATTATACTTGGGGCGGGCAACAAATACGAGCACATACAAGAGCAAAATCACAACACGCGACGAAGCAGTTGCCCACGCCGCACCCTCAATGCCCATCTCGGGGAAACCGCAATGACCGTAGATAAGCAGGTAATTGCCCACGACATTCCACACATTACCAATGAGCATGATGAGCATAGCCACCGAGGTGTCGTTAATGCTATCGGTGAACTGCTTGAATGCTCCCGAAAGCGCCATGAACGGCAACGACAGAATCTGGATTACGAGGTAAGGCTGCATGAGCGGGATGAGTTCCTCGGGTTGTCCCATGTAGGGGAGCAAGAAATACACACCCACCAGTGCGACACACATGAGGAGTCCCTGCAACAGGTCGACAACGATGCTCCCCTTGAGCATCTCGACGATACGCAGGTTCTTGCCCTGGGAATAGAGAGAACCAATCTGCGATACCGAGCCCAACGAATAACCCAACGTGAGCAGGAATGCAAGCAGAAACAAGCCGTTGACAAAACCCGCAGCGGCGAGTTCGGCGGTAGAGTGCTGCCCCACCATCACATTGTCGGCAAAGTTCTGGAACGTGAGACCCACCTGCCCTATCATGATGGGCAGTCCCAGTCGCGTGAGTGCTTTATATTCTTTCGGATAGAAGTATCTCATGATTTTGCGTGCAAAATTAGCGACAATTTCCCACATAACGAAAAATTGCCGCGTCGTTTAAGAATATTTATTACTGTTTAGGTCTCGGGAAAAAACGCATTAAGCGAAGCAAGTAAATGCTGCTACGATTGATGCGAGAAAAGCGAATAATGCTACTGCAATACTTGTGTTAGTTGTCATCTTCAATAGTCTAAATTGTTATTAATGATGCAAAGGTACTTGATATTGAAGTGATGCATTTGTAAAAAAAGGACATTTTGAACAAATGCTCAAGAAACAATGAGTTTATAGCCAATCCCGCGCACATTAGTAATCTTAATCGTGGGGTCTTTCTCAAGTTTGTGACGCAACTTGGTAATGAACACTTGCAGACTGCGGCCATTGTACAGGCTGTCGTCGCCCCACAACTGCATGAGGATGTCGTGGGTAGAAACCACCTGATACTTCTCGGTGGCAAGCATGCGCAGCAGTTCGCTCTCACGGTTAGACAGTTCCTCTGCAAGGCCGAAGTGCGAAAGAGTCTGATTAACGGTATTAAGCGTGTACTGCCCTATCTGGAACACCGTCTCGCCGCTCGATACGGGTTGTGGCCTTGACGCCGATGCTCGTTGTACCAAAGCACGCACGCGTACAATGAGTTCAAGCATACTGAACGGTTTCTTCAGATAATCATCACCGCCCAGTTCAAATCCCTCGACCACATCCTTTATAGCCGAACGTGCAGTGAGGAAAAGCACCGGTGTGGTGCAGCCGCTCTTGCGCAGGCGCTTCACCATCTCAAAACCATCCATGCGCGGCATCATCACGTCGGCAACAAGCACATCGGGACACACCGTGGGCATAATCCTGAGGCCTTCCTCGCCGTCATAGGCAGTCACAACCTCAAAACCTTGGGTTGCGAGGGTTTGCTGGATAATCAATGCCAACGAAGCCTCATCTTCAACAAGCAGTACTTTTATCTTATTCATGGAATGTAAGTTTAAATGTAGAACCCACGCCCTTCTCGCTGTCAAGGCTCACACTGCCCCCCAGTCGCTCCATCATGCTCTTGACATAGTAGAGTCCCAGGCCATAGCCCTTGACATTGTGCAGGTTGCCACTGGGGACACGATAGAACTTATCGAAAATGTATTGCTGACGCTCACGCGGTATGCCAATTCCCTTGTCGGCTACCGTCACAACTACAGTGTCGTGCTTTGAGCGTGCAGCAGTGATGGTGACCTGTGGTGTGCCGTCGGAATACTTGATAGCATTATCGATGAGGTTGCTCACCACGTTGGAGAAGTGCATGCGGTCGGTATGCAACTGCAGGTCGGCAGGTACATCAACGGTAAACTCCACGTTGTCCTTAGCCTTGAGGCGGTGCATACCTATGAGTCCGTCAACAACATCGGCCACAACGACATCCTCCTTTTGCAACTTCATGTTCTTGCGGCGTTCCATGCTGAGCGACAGAATCTGCTCTACAAGTCCGCTGAGCAAGTTGAGTTGCTCAAGGCTGATGGTGAGGTAAGACTTTGTCGTTTCGGGATCATTGTTCTCGTTGAAGTTGAGCAGCGCATCATTAGCGGCATAGGCCACAGCAATGGGAGTTTTGAGTTCGTGAGTTATGTTATTGGTGAAATCGGTCTTCATTTCATCAAGCGCCTTGAGTTTCTTCACCATATTAATAATATAGGAGAAAGAGAGGATGAGCATGATGAGAGTAAACAGCGAGAACATGAGAACGGAGTTCATCTGCTTGAGCACAATCCAGTAGCGGTCGGCAATGAGCAACTGGTACTCGGTGTTCTTGTTAAGGTCAAGCACCATGGGGAAAACATCGGCATCGGCCATTGGTGTGCCATAGCAAGCGAGAGTGTCGCAATGCACGCTATCGGTGCGTTGCACGTACAAAGTGGCATGAGGCACATTCACTCCGAGCGAGTCAAGGCGATGCGAGAGGCAACTCTCGTAATAGTCGAGGTCGATGTCCCTGAGCCTGTCAAGGCCGCTGTGAATGCCACGCTGCATGCTCAGACCCACGTTCATCACATCGTCGGCATCGCGCAGCGCTTCTTCAAAATTATTGTTGGGAAGACTGGTATTGAGATTGGTCTGCGACTCCTCGTCGTCGAGATGTCGCTTGCTCTCGTTCTTGAGTGTGGTCTGCTCCTCGTCGGGCTTAGCGCCAACGGTGACGTCCATACTGCCTCCGAAGTTTTCATCCCTCATTTTATTAACACGATGAACGATTTCCTCGAAGTCGGCAGCACGCACAGCCTCTTGCAAGTCGCGCAAGAGAGCAGCGTCGAGTTCCTTATATATATTGACCAACCAGTAGCCCTGGTAGCACGTAACAGCCAGGATTGCCACGGTAGCAATGGTCACAATATATTTCATCGAATATTTCATATTGCAAAGTTAACTTAGTTTGTTCTAAGTATTTAACCAATTAACACTTTTTAACAAACGGGTTAAGACTAAATAAGCAGCGACAGAATAATACACGATACATTGTGTTTTAACTTTGCAAACGATAAGGGATGATATGATTTATCCTAAAAGCCACAGGTGCATACCCAATGCGTTTATAAACTCCTTTTCAAGAAATTATTTATACTATAATATCTACAATTATGAAGAAAGTATTACTATTCATGGCGGCTTCACTGCTTTCTCTTGCAGCTGTAGCACAAAATCAAGTTGTGGGCGTTGTTGATACCCACGAGACAACCAAGGCTGGTGCTCCGGCAAGACGCGTGCTTCCCATCGTAGTCGATGAGATAATCACTAACCCCGAGGGAACAGTAGTTGCTGACGTTCAGCGCAAAGGATTCTCTTATTACTATGCATCGGGAAGCCTGTATGGTGGCTATAACGATAGTTTCGTTGGCGAATATGTACTCGGCACCGACGGTTCAATCTACATCAAGAACCCCTGCGCTTCGATAAACTTCGGTTCATACATTAAGCTCGACAAGGTTGATGAAGAGAACTACGTTTGCCACACTGCACAGCTCGTGTATGTCTATGACACAGGCACAGGCACTCCCTACACCTACTTTGCAACACGCCTTGTTTTCAAGCAGTATAGCGAGAATTCAATGGGTTACGTTGTTGAAGAGGTTGACGGCGAGCCCCAGTGCGACGTATACTTCACATTCAAGAACGGTGTCCTCAAGCAGAAGGACCAGACTCTTGAGACCCTCAATGACATTACATATCCCCACGAGCTGATTGGTCTGACCAATAGTAGCGGCGGTTGGATTGGCTACGGTGACGGTTGCATCGAGTTCATCAAATCAGATGAGGTTCCCACAACCCTTCCCGAGGGTGCAGAGGTAAAGACCGGCAGCTTCGCTTATAATGTACTTGCAAGCAAGAGCGGCCGCAACGCTTCAGAGGCAGTTCTCACCAAGTATGCCGAAGTAGGCGATGAGTTCTACACAACTACCCCCCTCAGCGAAAACATGTGGGTAAAGGGTACAATTAACCGTACCGAAGGTACCGTTACATTCCTTCCCCAATACATCGGCACAAACAACGCAGTTCACCAGTGGTTCATGCCCGCGGCTTATACCGACAGATTTGATGTTTGGGACGAAGAAGACGGTGATGGCTATTATGTTCGCGACATGGAGGCTACCGAGGCTTATGTGTGCAAGTATGAGAACGGTGCAGTTGTATCGGATCCCGCCGACAAGCAGGCATTCGTAGTTAGCCGCAACGAGACAGAATTGCTCGCATCAGGCGCATATGCAAATGCTGTTTTGCGTCCCTACACCGAGCAGGGCGTAGCTCCCGTTAAGCCTTTCGTTAACCATGTAGAGCCCAGTAACGGTATGTGGAGCGAATTCCGCGTTGCAGTATCTAACGTAGATAACAACATGACCTATCTCAATCCCGAGAACCTGTACTATCGCATCTACACCCAGAAGGACAGCGATCCCTTCGTGTTTGATCCCGATGACTACATGGACTTCACTACAGCAACAACCGACATCCCCTCAACAGAGGACAACATGGACATTGAAACCAACGGTGTATTCCACTGCATCTATTTCTACAATAGTTATAAGGATGTAGGCGTACAGGCAGTATACAAGCTCAATGGTCAGGAATATGTATCACCCATCGCATGGTGGGGCGAGAAGGAAGACCCCACTGCAATCAACGACGTAGTTGTTGAGAAGGCAGGTGCTGCCCGCAAGCTCATCATTGACGGCCAGATGGTTATCGAGAAGAACGGCAAGCGCTTCAACATCATGGGCCAGCCTGTAAAGTGACAAAATCACTTGATTAACATATAACCTTCTCATGAAAAAAACAATAGCTCTGCTGCTGCTTTGCTGCTTATGTAAAGCAGCAGCTTTTGCTGTACCGGTTTATCCGCGTCCAGTGAAAATAACCCAGCCCACCGGCAGCCAACTCACAATCGTGGGCCATGGTGATGAGTATCTTCACTTCACCACCACTACCGACGGTTACAACATTGTAAAGGACACCGACGGTTTCTACCACTATGCACAGCTCGAGGGCGGCAAGTTGGTGGCAACCGGCGTCAAGGCTCACGAGGCAGGCTCTCGCGCCAGCGATGAGACGCTTTTCCTGAGCAGCGCAGCCAAGAATCAGGTTCCCGAGATGACCGAGCGTGCACAACGCATGCGCGCCATCCTTAACCATGAGAGCGAGGCTGAATCTCTCGCCAAGTCTCCAATGCGTAAAGTAGCCGGCACCAAGAAGCCCTATCGCGGCCTCGTGCTGCTGGTACAGTTCAACGACCGCAGTTTCGTCCACTCGGCAGCAAAGACCAAGGCGCACTTTGACGACCTCATGAACAAGGAGAATTACAGCGGCTACTACGACATTTATTACGGGCAGCAATTCTGCACCGGCTCGGTTCGCGATTACTTCAGCGACAACAGTTACGGCACATTTGTACCCGAGTTTGACGTTGTAGGTCCCATAACCATCGATGTTTCCCAGTATTACATAAATGCCTATGAAAACACCGAAAAACTTACAAAGCAAATACTTGCTGCTGTAGACGATACTGTGGACTTCTCTCAGTATGACTCCGACGGTGACGGCGAGGTTGACATGGTTTATATCATCTATGCCGGTTATGCATCACACTACGAGGGCAATGACTCACGCCTTGTGTGGCCTCACGCCAGTTCTTTGTACGACTCCCAGGACCCCACATCAAAGGTAATGCACGACGGTGTACGCATGGGTCGTTACGCTTGTTCAAGCGAGATTTACGGTTGGTCGCAATATGAAGACCTGATGCTGGACGGTATAGGTGTTATCGTGCACGAATTCTCTCATGTGCTCGGTTTCCAGGATCACTATGATGTACTCGGTTATCAAGAGCATCCCAACACATGGGACGTGATGGCATCGGGTAACTACAACGGCGACATCAACCGCACCCCTTGTGCCTACAACTCCTATGAGAAGGTATCGGCAGGCTTCGTTGGCATACGCGACATCAGCAAACTCGATGGTGACACCATAACTCTTACCAACTATGAGCAGTCGGAAGACGCCTGCTTCATCCAGTCGATGCAGAAGCACGTGTGCTTCTACATGGAGAACCGCCAGCCCATCAAGTGGGATAAAGGTCTTGTGGGCCATGGCCTGCTGGTGTGGCGCGTAGATAGTGTGAATCCCGAGTACTGGAAGCAGAACTATGTTAACGTTACCACCCGTGCATGCTTCCGCCTGGTGCGCGCATGCGGTACACAGGGCAATGTCATGAGTGGTGTAGAAGATGTGGACTTTGACCCGTTCCCCGGAACATTCCACGTGAGAACACTTAACAACGAGCCCGGCCGCTCAAACCTGCTCTCATATGACAAATACGCTTCGCCGGTTGTACTTGACTCAATCAATGAAAACGATGGTGTGATTACATTTATCGTGAATAACGACCCCCTATCGGACAACCAGCCCATCAGTTACGATATCGCGGCAAAATTCACCGGTTATGCCGACCGCCTGGTCGACGACCAGTGGGTTCCCGTAAAATGGACCGTAACATCCACTTCGATCCAACAAAGCGATGGCACATGGATAGAAACCATGTATAACCTGCTGCCCAACTACCTCGGATTTGAGTTGGAGGGTGCCGACTACTCAAAGGGTATCCCCGTGAGCTATACCTACGGCATCGACGGCAGGGAAATAAACGTGAACGCGACCCGCGTGGCACGCTCAAGCGAGCAGTCGGTGTGGATGTGCGACTTTGACAACCTTGACCAGTCGGGTTCGGGCGTGATGTGCTTCAACGTGAGCCGCCACGGAATCCCCACACTCAAGGAGAACAACCTGATAGGTTACGCATCACTTAAACCTTCGGCCTACATTGCTTCAAAGAAAAACCTGCTCGGTCACCTTGACACTTACCGTAATGTGCAGTATGTAACCTACGGAGCTCCTCGTCCCGAGGGTCTCAAGGGTGACATCAACGGCGATGGAACCGTCGATGTGAGCGATGTAAACATTCTTATCAACATTATCCTGGGTAATGAGTCGGCAAGCAAATACAGCAACGCCGATGTAACAGGTGATGGCGATATTGACGTATCAGACGTAAACTTCCTCATAAATAAAATTTTAGGGTAATACATGTAAAAACGCCAAATTTTCTCAAAAAGCACCCCGCTCTCGTGATGAAAGCGGGGCTTTTTTTGTCTTAACCCATGATGTATTTCCCTATGCGCGGGATGCGCTGAATAATTACCGCTATCACCGCCACAGTAGCAAATGAGAGGAAGGCTGTGCCCAGTATCTGTAACGGCGTGGTCCATATCCCCAAAACGCCCGCTTCGCCCGTGCCGAGGCTATCGCGCAGCATTGCCGATACTGTAGCAAGCACAATCATGTGAGCAAGGTACATGCCGTAACTTGCCCGTGACACGGGCAGCAGCACCCTGTTGTAAACACTGCCGCAGGCAGTAATCTTGCGCATGACGAGTATCGTGGCTATAGCCATGAGGGCAACGCCCAGTGTATCATATCCCCATGTAGTCTCCCACCACACCGTGGTATCGAGCGCACCGGTTGACGGGAAGTTGCCGCCACCCGACATGAGTACACGGCGAACGAAGCCTCCGGCAGTTATGGCAAAGCCCGCGGCATACATGGGAATCGCCGTAGCAAGAGTCTTACCCCACGACAGTGAGCCCACAAAGCGACGGAAGTAGAGACCCAGAAGCATATAGCCGATGAAACCGCTTATGTAGTAGAAAGTGCCGTAGGTGTTCCAACTTGCCTCACCCCATAAGGGGAAAAGTGCCTGGCGAGGAATGCCGGTAGGCCCATAGGTGATTGCCATAGTGCTGGCATCTACCCAGTCGCGTACCAGGGGCAGTAGCGTCGAGAGCAACCATATAGCAAGATACACCTGCAACTCGCGCTTACCCACCTCGCGAGCCCACGACGACAAGAGAGGCATGAGCAGATACACACCCAAGAGCATATACACAAACCACAGGTGCCCTGCCGAGTAGTTGAAGTTGAGCAAAAGCGACTTGAGGTTGTCAACAGGCTCACCCCAATAAAATACATAGACCAACGTCCATATAACAAAAGGAACAAGTACCCTAACGGCGCGGCGCTTGAAAAACTCGCCCGTAGAGTAACGGAGCGGGAACTGCAGGTAACTCGAGGCGATGATGAACAACGGCACACACATGCGCACCATGGAGTCGAACAATGCACACCAGAACATATCGGCACGAGTAAGAATCTGCGCCCCGTCACCACCTATATAGAACGGCTCAGTGCTGTGTACCACCATTACCATAAAGCAGGCCAGTACTCTCATCCAGTCGACCCACACCTCGCGTTGCTTATTATCCTGTATTGTTTCCATATTATATATAATGTCACTTTTTTATCGGTTTATGTTCAGATGCCTGCGAATGGCGAAACGCCGAGGGCGTAACACCAGTGAGGCGCTTGAAATACTTGCAGAAGAACGGAACATTGGGGAAGTTGAGTTGCTCGGCAAGCGCACCTATGCTCACATCACTATGACACAAGGCCACCTTAGCCTCGGCAATGAGTGCGCGGTCGATCCATTCCTTGGCAGACACCCCGCTTGCCTGGCGCACGAGGGTGCCCAGATACCGCTCGGTAATGCACAGGCGTCCAGCATAGTAGCCGAGGGTGTGATGTTTGGTGCAGTGTTCGTTTACCAGCGATACAAATTCGTTAAAGACCGCCTCGGCACGGGTCTTTGCCTGTGGATTATCGTGAGAATTCTTCTCATACAAGTTCATGATGTAGTGTACAAAACCCGCTATGAGTGATTCTACAGTCTTTTCATCATAATCAGAATCCTCGGTAAGTGAGAAAATAACCGAAAGCATCTGCTCGGCAATGGCAAACTCGCGTTCGGTTGCCCAAATAGCGAAGTCACGCAGATTGTTACCCAATGCGCCATACATGCGTCCGTTCATCACATAACGCATATACTCATAAGGCATCAACAATGCCGATACCTCTATGCGCTCAGGCACACAGTCAAACTGAATGATACCACCATTGCCCATAAAGCCTATAGCCCCGTCGGTAACATGATAGGTATGCAGATTGGCATTCAACTGGAACCCCGCCTTGTGGAACAACACAAAACGGAAATCGTCGATACGATAAGGCATACCCGGGGTAATAAAACTGTTTAAAAACTTAAAAGGGCGTATATGGTAAGCCATGGCAAAGTTCTTGCAAGCATGTATGCTCCCCGTTTTTATATCAGACGGGGCGTTTGAGATGTCGTTAAGACTTGAGAAATATATACGTTCGGGGTGTTTCATCGGATACAAAGATAATAAAAAAGCAAATAAAAATATCAAAATAATACGCAAAATGTACAAAAAGAACATTATTTGCTCATAATAGATAGTAAAACCAAGCAAATTACACCTTACTTTTGCATCGACAACACAAAAACACTAAGAAATGATAAAGAAACTATTGATTATCGCTACCGCCATTCTTCCGATGGCAGTACACGGGGAGACGCTGCAAGAATGCCGCCAACTCGCCGAGCAGAACTATCCGCTCGTGAAGCGATATGACCTCATCAAGCAAACCGAGCAGTTTACCCTCGACAATGCGGGCAAAGCGTGGTTGCCCCAGGTGAGTGCCTACGGCCAAGCCACCTACCAAAGCGCTGTGTCGCAAATCAACGATCTGTTCCAGAACATGATGGCACAGCAGGGCATGTCGGTGAAAGGACTTAGTAAGATGCAGTATCGCGTGGGCGTGGATGTACAGCAGACAATTTATGACGGCGGTGCTATAGAGGCTGGGCGCAACCTCACCCGCGCACAAAGCGCTGCCGAGGAAGCGCGCAATGCTGTCGACATTTATGCTATCCAAAACCGCGTGAACGAGATATACTTTGCCATCCTGCTTATGGACGAGCGTCTGATGCTCAACAGCGAACTGATGACACTCCTCGAAAGCAATGTCCAGAAGATGCAATCGCTCTACAAGGGGGGCGTTGCAATGGGATGTGATGTCGACATGGTGAAAGCCGAACTGGCAACCGCACGCCAGCAACGCGTGGAACTGGAAAGCAGCAACGAAACCCTCAAGCACGTGCTGTCGCTGCTGTGCGGCAAGGAAATAGCCAGCGTGAGCAAACCCGAAGTACCCGAAGCGACCACCGGAGTGCGCCCCGAACTTGCAGCACTTGACCGTCAACTGCAACTTGCCGACGCGCAGGAAAAGATGCTCGACACCAGCATAATGCCACGCGTGGGACTGTTTGCCCAAGGGTATTACGGATATACCGGCTACAATATGTTTCGCGACATGATGCACCGCTCCCCCACCCTCAACGGCATAGTGGGAGCGCGCGTGACCTGGAACATTTCATCGCTCTACACCCGCAAGAACGACCGCAGCAAGTTGAAACTGCAACGCGAGAGCGTGGAAAATTCGCGCGAGACATTCCTCTTCAACCAATCGCTGCAATCGTCGCAACAGCAGGGCAATGCCGAACGATACAAGAGACTCATGGCCGAGGACGACAACATCGTGGCACTGCGCCGCAACGTGCGCCACGCCGCCGAGGCCAAACTTAACGCAGGCATTATCGACACCAACAACCTGCTGCAAGAAATCACACGCGAGCACCAGGCTGCAATAAACAAGTCAATCCACGAGGTGGAGTACCTCAAGGCTTTATATGAACTTCAAACCATCAACGGACAATGAAAAAAATACTAATCATCGCACTGGCGGCAACAGTGATGTCGTGTGCAAAGGAAGAGAAAACATATGACGCATCGGGCGTATTCGAGGCCACCGAGGTAATAGTGTCGGCAAAGGCACAGGGCGAGATACTCTCGCTCACCGCCGATGAGGGCGACATGGTTCACGCCGGTGACCTGCTGGGCACCATCGACAGCAAGAAACTCTCGATACAAAAGGAGCAACTCAAGCAAACCCAGCAGTCAACCTCAAGCCGACAGGTAGACGTGAGCGCACAGATCGCTGCTCTGCAACAGCAAGTTGCCAACCTGCAACGCGAGAAGGCTCGCTTTGAGTCACTGCTCAAGGCCAATGCCGCGTCGCAGAAGCAAGTAGACGACATTGGCTACCAGATAAGCGTAGCCCAGAAGCAGATTGCCGCACTCAACAACCAACTCACTACAAGCAACCAGTCGCTTGCCGACCAAAGCCAGGCCGTGGGCGAGCAGATAAACCTCGTGGAACAGCAGATAGGCGATGCCTCGGTGAGCGCACCGCTGGCAGGCACTGTGCTGCAACGCTATTGCGAGCAAGGCGAATATGCCGTGCCCGGCAAACCCCTGTACAAGATTGCCGACCTCACCGTGATGACACTGCGAGCCTATGTCACCGCCGACCAGTTTAACGGCCTGAAGATGGGCCAAAAGGTAAAGGTGTATATCGACGGCAGCGAGAACGGAACGCGAGAGTATGACGGCACCGTGACATGGATTGCTTCAAGGGCCGAATTCACACCCAAAACCATCCAAACCAAAGACGAGCGAGCCAACCTCGTGTATGCCATCAAGGTGAAGGTAAACAACGACGGCTATATCAAGATAGGTATGTATGGCGATGTTAAGTTGTAACAATATCACCAAGCGCTACAAGAAGGTCGTGGCGCTCGATAATGTGTCGCTCGAGATAAACGAGGGTGAAATCTTCGGACTCATCGGGCCCGACGGAGCAGGCAAGACTTCGTTGTTCCGCATCCTCGCCACGCTGTTGCTTCCCGACGGTGGCAACGCCAGTGTGGATGGTCTCGACTTGGTGAAGAATTATCGCCAACTGCGTCAACGCATAGGGTACATGCCTGGCAGGTTTTCGCTATACAGTGACCTCACCGTGGAAGAGAACCTCAAGTTCTTCGCATCGATATTCGGCACTACCATCGAGGAAAACTACGACCTCATCAAGGACATCTACCAGCAGATAGAGCCCTTCAAGAAGCGCCCCGCAGGCAAGTTGTCGGGCGGCATGAAGCAGAAGTTGGCATTATCGTGTGCCCTTATCCATGCTCCGCGCGTGCTGTTCCTCGATGAACCCACCACCGGCGTTGACCCCGTGTCGCGCAAGGAACTGTGGGCAATGCTAACCAAACTTAACCGCGAGCGCAGAATCACCATTGTGGTATCAACTCCCTATCGCGACGAAGTGATGATGTGTCACCGCATTGCCCTAATGGACAACGGACACATCAAGGCTACCGGCCGCCCTCAAGACATCATGCCCGACGAAGTGACTCTGACACGCGAGGCCGACATCGACAGTATAATGCAACGCCCGCTTGTGATTGAAGCGAAAGGGCTGGTTAAGCAGTTCGGTGACTTCAAGGCAGTGAACAACATAAGTTTCGGAGTGCACAAGGGCGAGATTTTCGGATTCCTGGGTGCCAACGGAGCCGGCAAGACCACAGCAATGCGCATCTTGTGCGGTCTGTCGCAACCCTCGGGCGGAAGCGCCACCGTTGCCGGATATGACTGCTCCACACAGCACGAAAGCATAAAGAAGAACATAGGCTACATGAGCCAGAAGTTCTCGCTGTATAACGACCTCACGGTAGTGGAAAACATGCGCCTGTTTGGAGGTATCTACGGCATGAGCAACAAACAGATTGCCCAAAAGACGGAGCAGTTGCTGGGCGAACTGGGTGCCGATGCGATAAAAGACACCCTCGTCAAGTCACTGCCGCTGGGATGGAAACAGAAACTCGCTTTCTCGGTGAGCATCTTCCACTCACCAAGCATAGTGTTCCTGGACGAGCCCACGGGAGGCGTTGATGCCGACACCCGCAAGCAGTTCTGGAACTTGATATACCGAGCCGCCGACCAGGGCATCACAGTGTTTGTAACCACCCACTACATGGACGAGGCCGAGTATTGCGACCGTGTGAGCATCATGGTCGACGGTGTGATAGCCGCAATGGATACCCCGGCACGACTCAAGAATGTATATGGCAAAGACACAATGTATGATGTATTCCTACACTTAGCGCGACAAGCGCAGAGAACATAACGAAGACACCGCAATGAAAATGTTTTATAGCTTTGTACACAAGGAATTCCTGCACATAATGCGCGACCCACGCACATTACTTGTGCTGCTGGTGATGCCGGTGCTGCTGATACTCATCTTTGGCCTCGCAATCTCTACCGAGGTGCGAGGAACCAAGGTCGCGGTGGTAGACGAAGCGCAGACACAAACCAGCCGCGAATTCACGGCAAGCATAGGTGCAAACCGATACTTTATCCTTGACAGCGTGCTCACTCACTGTGACAAGCCGGCGACGATGCTACAATCGGGAAAGGTAGATGTGGTAGTGCTTATCACCAACGAACAAACGGTGCAACTGCTCGCCGACGGATCAGAGCCTAACCAGGCTCAAATGAGGACCTTGTACCTGCAGCAGATTGCCGTCGCCAACAGCGGCAGCACGGCAATGACGCCGAGCGTGAGATACCTGTACAATCCGCAGCAGTTGTCGGAGTACAACTTTGTCCCCGCCATCATAGGCATGATAATACTGCTGATATGCGCCATGATGACAAG
>DCGA01000131.1:30516-44319 GCA_002314465.1 bacterium UBA1790
TGGAGGTGCTGCTGGCCTCGCCACTCAAGCCATCCACAATCATCCTCGCCAAACTGGTGCCCTACTTTATTGTATCGAGCATCAACCTTGTGACCATACTGCTGCTTGCACACTATGGCATGGGCGTGCCCATTGCGGGTTCACTGGTAGCATTCACAAGCATCACCCTACTCTACATCTTCGTGTCGCTGGCGCTGGGACTGCTCATCTCGTGTGCCGTGAGCAACCAACTTGCAGCCTTGCTCTTGTCACTGCTACTCATCGTGCCCACAATATACCTGTCGGGTATGGTATTCCCCATTGAATCGCTTCCCGAGCCCCTCAAAAGGCCTTCTAATGTGGTGCCCACACGATGGTACATCGACGCGGCAAGACGCCTGCTAATCCAGGGCGTGCAGGTAAAATTCATTGTCAAGAACTTCGCCATACTCGCCGTTGAGGCAATCGTACTGCTGGTAGTAAGTTTCAAGTTATTCAAGAAAAGATTATGAAGTCACTCAGATTTCTCATAGCAAAAGAATTCAAACAGATGATGCGCAACCGCATCCTCCCCGTCATCTTTGTGCTGCTGCCACTGCTGCTCATGAACTCGGTGCCACGCATTGCCACGCAGGAAATCAAGGGACTCAAGTTTGCCATCGTCGATAACGACCATTCCTCCCTGTCGGAGCGATTAACCCACAAGATAGATGCAAGTTCCTATCTGGACCTCGCGGCCACATGCCACTCGCACAAAGAAGCGATGATGCAGATGGAGAGCGGAAATGTGGATGTAATCATAGAGATTCCGCACAACTATGAGCGCGGCATGGTTACGGGTAATCCCGAGCAACTGGGTATCCTCACCAATGCCACCAATGGCGTAAAAGGCTCGATGGCGGCCACCTATGTAACAATGATAGCCCAGTCGCATGCAGTGGACATCATGGACGAGATGGGCAAAGAAATGCCCGCCATGGAAGGGAACATCCAAGCTATGTTTCTTTTCAACACACACCTCGACTACAGGTTGTACATGATACCGGCTATATTTGGCCTTCTCCTCACACTCATTGTGGGCTTCCTGCCTGCGCTAAACATCGTGAGCGAGAAAGAAAGGGGCACCATTGAGCAGATGAACGTTACCCCGGTAGGAAAACTGGAGTTCGTTCTCTCTAAACTGGTGCCGTACTGGGCAGTGGGAATTGTAATGAGCGTGCTTTCACTGGGTGCAGCACGAGGGATTTACGGCTTTATGCCTGCCGGAAACATCGGTACGTTTTTCTTGTTTATCAGCCTATTCTGCCTGCTTGTCTCGGCTGTGGGGCTCGTAATATCCAATTACAGCAACACCACGCAGCAGGCTGCACTCACAATGTATTTCTTCCTTGTAATCTTCATTCTCATGTCGGGACTGCTTACCCCCATCAGGTCAATGCCCGAGTGGGCACAGTGGTTCACACTTGCCAACCCGTTGCGACACATCATTGAGGCAATGCGCAGCATCTACATCAAAGGAAGCACAATCGCCGAACTGCGCCAACCACTAATATATCTCACGTCAATGGCTTGCGTATTCGGCGTGTGGGCAATTGTCAGTTACAAGAAGAACCAGTAAACCACTATCAGGGTTTGCGGGGATAGGTAACCTCGGGGCTTCCCTCGCCGGGAAGCGGAGCAAATACCTTGACGGTAATCTTCTTGCCGTTCTTGTCGTTACAGGTAAAATCATAGTTCATACCGGCTACCACCTGACGACTTACAACGAGCGGCTTGCAATCCTTGAGGTCGGGACGGGATGCAATAGCGGCATTCCACACTGCACTGTCCTCGCTTTCGAGTGGGGTTTCCTTGCCATAACCGCCACACAAAAACTCTTCGTTAGTTTGTGAATCGGGCTTAGTGCTGTTGCAACTGCATGCCGATGCAACGAGCAACAGCACTGAGATAATATACTTGTACATAACCTTATATTTTAATTACTGTTTCGTTAATGGGCTTGCGCGAGAAATGATTGGGGAGCGGGCCACTGCCCTCGGCGGCGAATCCCAGGTCAAGCAACATGAGAATCTCCACATTGTCGGGAAGTCCAAGTGACGCAGCAAGTTCGTCGGGATTGAAGTAGTTTATCCAGCAACTGTCTACTCCGGCATTAGCCGCTGCAAGCATCATCTGTGTAGCCACGATAGACGCGTCCTCGGGGCCCGAATCGCGTGTGGTGGATCCCGGATACTAAAACACCCCGTTCTTGTCCCAGCACACCACCAGCACCGTGGTTGCACCATAGCGGCAAGGTGTGTGCTTATCTATAGCGGCAAGCGCTTCGGGCGACTGCGCCACATAGATGCGCTGTGCTTGGTTATTCTTGGCTGTAGGTGCCAAACGGCCTGCTTGCAGGATTGCCTCGAGCTGTTGCTCGCTAATCACCTTATCGGTATCGTATTTTTTGCAAGAATACCTGCTTGCAATCACTTCGTTGAATTCCATAAGTTCTTCTTTTGAAAATTAACTTTCCAAAGTTACAACAAAAAATCCATTGCGCAAAAATTAGCAGAACTGCAATGCACCAAAACTATCCAAAAAACGGAATTTCTGTTTTTTGGACACCTTACATGTGTATAATTCAAAAAATAGGACATCAACTTGGTGGGAAGTATACACATTTCATGAGAAGATAGACACTTTGTAAGCTTCCTTCTCATTAAATTTGCAATCGAAAAATGCGGTATCTTTGATATCTGCAATTCATAACGGTATTTTAGAATGGAATAATAACACACTACTGGAAAGTTGTATTATCACAAAAGAAGCAAATAGTGAATTAAAACTTGAAAATTTAACTAATCAATGGAGAAGTGTAGTTGTATGCGTGATGCATGCGACTATTTTTTTTGCTCTCTATTCATGAATAAGAAAAAACAGAGTCATAATTGTGCGATGGCTCACAAAAAAGCACTAACTTTGCATTAAAATTAAAACCACTAATTTTAAAACATATTTTATGAAGAAAATTTTTACCCTTATCTGCGGTGCAGTTCTTGCATGCGGCATGACAGCTTATGCCGAAGACGTAGTAACATTTGAAAACACCGGTTATGCCAGCGAAGGCGAAGCCTATGTAGGTACCGAACCCGACTTTCTCATTGCCGGTGACTTCATGTTCGCTTACTATGGCGCACAAGGTTACTGGAACGGCGTTACATTCTCACAGAAGACAAGCAACACCTACGCTGGACTTAGCGATCAGTACAACTCTATCACCGGCGGTGGTGCTGACGGTTCAAAGGGTTTTGCTGTCTGCTACTACAGCCAGTACAACGCTCTCATGGACGACCAGTATCCCGAAATCTATTCAAGCGAGTACGACACATTCTATCCCGAATATGTATATGTTACCAATACCGCCTATGCTGTAAATTCTATGGAAAACGGCGACCAGTTTGCAAAGAAATTTGAAAGCAACGACTACCTGAAGGTTATCTTCAAGGGTATGGATGACGACGACGAGGCTATCAGCACCGTTGAGTATTATCTGGCAAGCGGCACCAACATCTCTAAGACCTGGGAGCGCGTTGACCTGTCAGCCCTTGGCAAGGTAAACTACGTACGCATGGAAATGGTTTCTACCGACATGTCTTATGGTTACTACAACACCCCCACTTACTTTGCAATGGACAACTTCAAGGCAAGCCAGGGTCCCGTTACCGGCATTAACGACCTTAAGGTTAATGCAGAGAAGTCTTACAAGACTATCGAGAATGGTCAGGTTGTAATCGTCAAGGGTAACGCACGTTACAACATCATGGGTCAGGAAATTCGTTAAGAATATACATCCACAGCGATATAAACGCTGCCCCCAAATGATGGGGGTGGCGTTTTTCTTTTATTTAAGTTGTTGTTAGCGTTTTTTTTGCTATCTTTGTAACATGATGAAACACTTGAAATACTTACTGGCCGCTATAGCCTTGATGCTGATGACTACCCCGGCATCGGCAAGCGGATTTGTGACCGTGAAAAACGGGCAATTCTACCTTGACGGCAAGCCCTATCACTATGTGGGCACCAACATGTGGAGTGCCGCAATTATGGCGTCGGAAGGATGCGGCGGCAACCGAAAAACCCTGTTGCGCGAACTCGATAACCTGAAGAAACTGGGTATAACAAACATACGCATCCTTGTGGGCGCCGAAGGCCCTGAGGGATTGCAGTCGCACATCAAACCCGTGCTTCAAACGGCACCCGGGGTATACAACGACACCATCTTGCAAGGCCTCGACTACCTGCTCGTGGAGATGGAGAAACGCAACCTCAAAGGCGTTTTCTACCTCACAAACGCATGGGAGTGGAGCGGAGGCTACTCGGCCTATCTCGAGTGGGCGGGCCACGGCGATGCAGTGATACCCGGCATAGACGGATATGATGCCTATGTGAACTACGTTAAGAAATTTGTGACCGACGACAAGGCCAAGGAGATGTATTACAACCATGTGCGCTACATCGTGTCGCGCATCAACAGCATCACGGGCAAACCTTATACCGAATCTCCGGCCATCATGTCGTGGCAGATAAGCAACGAGCCTCGCTCGTTCAGCGACGAAGGACTGCCCGCATTTGAGCAATTCCTACTTACAACGGCACGCCTAATCAAGAGCATCGACAAGAACCACCTCGTGTCGACCGGTAGCGAGGGCCTCGTGGGTTTCCAGTTGAAACTCGACTGGTGGACCAAACTGCATGCCGCACCCGAGATTGACTATGCCAACATACATCTGTGGCCATGTACATGGCGCTGGGTGACACGGGAGAACGTGTTCACAGCTGTCGCAACAGCGTGCGAGGAGAGCCGCAAGTACATTGAGCAACACTACAACGCCATCAAGGCATACGGCAAACCGCTTGTACTTGAGGAATTCGGGTATCACCGCGACGAGTTCTCGTTTACCCCCGGCAGCAGCACAAAGGCTCGCGACGAGTATTACGCCTTTATCCTGGGCATCATGTGCGAGAAGAAGATGCTTGCCGGCTGCAACTTCTGGGCATGGAGCGGAGACGCACGACCCAAGAACTTGTGGTGGAAAGAATGGGACGACTACTGCGGAGATCCCGCGCAGGAAGAGCAAGGACTTTACTCAGTGTTTAGCAACGACCGCAGCACTCTCAAACTCATCAAGAAAGCCGCCAAGAAGATGAAATAACGGCACAATTAGCGATTTTATCGAAGTTTTTTCCTAAATTTGCAATATAAACCAATAACAGAATATGAAGCATTACATTTACATCGCGCTTGCAGCGCTCGCGCTCATCTCATGCAACAAGAAGAAAACGACACCCAAGGCCGAAGAAACACCAACACCGGCTGTTGAGACCACTGTTGATTACAAGGCTCCCGAGTATCTCTCGCCCGACCTCGCAATGCAGGAACTGGGTGGACAGGTGCGCTCGATGGTATTCACAGCGCTTGAGTGCGATGCACAGGGCAACCTACCCGAAGGCGTGGGATTTGACACCGAGCAGGCAATCTATTTCGAATATGACACTAACGGCAAGTTCACCAAGGGGTATGCCTTCTCGGGCGACGACAAGGGTCCCAAGATGATTCGCGACGAGAAAGGACGCGTGGTACAGCTTGAGCGCATGATTGCCGAGATGAACTTTACATACATCAACAAGTTCACCTACAACGATGACGGCACTCTCGCAAGCGATGAGGTGGAAGGACTGGAGCACAAGGGCAAAACCGTTAACACCTATACCGACGGTGTTCTCACAAGCGCCGTTGCCACAGGTGCCGGCGAGGGCATGACATATACTACCAAGAGTACTTTCAAGGTAATCGCAGTAGATGCCCACGGCAACTGGACAAAGCGACTCAGTACTAATGTAACCGAGCAAGGTCCCGACGACGGCAGCGGAAAGGTTACCGAAACCGACACTAGCTATGGACTTGAAATGCGCCAAATTACTTACTACAAATAAGAACATCACACCGCAATGAAAAGAATATTCCTTACCCTGATTGCAACTGCATCACTGCTGTCGCTCTGTGCCAAGACCATAGAGCCCATGCCCGTTGATTTCAAGAACAACATGATAATAGGTGACGGCGAGTTTAGCGTAACATTTGAACCTGCCAAGGCAGTAATGACGGCAACTGGCCTTAAAGTAACTTTTAAAATATGCGAAGTAGCCAACTATGATGCGCTTGAGGTAGAGAAAATCGCAGTGGGCGACAAGATTTTATGCTATGGACGTGTGGTTGAAGTGCACAATATAGACAAGAACGACGACTATGTTGGCATCAACCCCGATGAATTTGAGCAATGCAACAACTTCTGGTTCAACAAGTCTGAAACCGGCAACTATAATATCTCCACAAACGATTGTCCGGCTTATGAGATTCCCGTTGGCACGGTCACAAAGGTTATCCCTCTTTCAGTTTCTTTCAAAGACTACAGCGATGATCCCAGCACACCCAAGGTTACCCGTTGCAACAAGATTAAGACAGCACTTGCCAACGAAGAGGTTGTCGAAGTCATGATTACCATAAAGAGAGGCAAAATCACAGGCATAGAGCGCATATACATGCCTTGATGAAATCCTTTAAAACACAAAACACTCCGCTACAACACTGTAACGGAGTGTTTTTTTATATCGTAGTAGTTAAAGTTTCTTGATGATGCGGGCAGGATTACCGGCAACGACAACTCCCGAAGGGACATCCCTAACAACGACGCTTCCGGCGCCTATGGTGACATTATCACCAATGGTAACACCAGCGAGGATAGTGACAGAGCCACCTATCCACACATTGTTGCCAATGGTAACGGGCAATGCCCATTCCTTGCGCGAATTGCGCTCCACGGGGTCGGTGCTATGGCATGCCGTGTAGATACCCACGTTAGGCCCGACAAAGCAATCGTCGCCTATAGTAACGTAGGCCTCGTCGAGAACGGTAAAATTGAAATTGGCAAAGAAACGCTTGCCCACCTTGATGTGCTTGCCATAGTCGCAGTAGAATGGCTGGTTGATAAACGTGTCTTCGTCACTCTGACCCAATATTTGGCCAAGCAGTGCCTTGCGTCCGGCGAAGTCGGTGGGACGCAATGAGTTATACTGCCACACAAGGTCCTTAGTTGCATTAAGTTCCTTAAGCAGCTGCTCATCTACCGCTGAGTAAACCTCACCGGCAAGCATTTTTTCTTTTTCAGTCATTTTTAGCCTGTTACTTAGTATTTGTCGGCCATAACCCACAATGCGATAGCTACCTGCGCAAAAATAATGGCAGGAATGCCTATCGTGAAACTCTTATGGCGAGTCTTATGTCGCCACCCCCAAATGCCAAGAAAAGCGCCCACGCTTCCTCCTACCGCAGCAAGCGAGAGCAGTGTTGCCTCTGAGATGCGACGCTGATGATGACGAGCCTTCGCCTTGTCAATGCCATAAACCACAAAAGTAACTAAACTAATCAGTAGAATGTACCCTAATATAAATTCCTTCATAATGATACAACAAAGTTAGGAATAAATATCCAAATACACAACTATTTCCAACTACTTACTGAACTTTTTAAATAATTTTCTCGATTTTCCTTAAAGATGCAAATGGGAAAAGAGTTTTTATATGGTTTATTATAAGTTGGCGCGACTGCATGGGTGTACGCCCGTCAACAGCACGTTCAATAGGGAACAAACCCGGATACATTGCCTCGGGCGTACAATAGCGTGCCACACCCCAGCCGTAGGTTTGTCCACTGCGCGACACCTGGTACTCAAAGTCGGCAATGCACGCATGAGTGCCCATCTGTAATTGAGCTATCAGGGCGTCAAATGTCGTGCCGTTGCGTTTATGCACAATGGGTTCGGTGGGCGATTCGGGGTTGAAGACTTTCTTTCGTCGACTCAGGGTAAAACCACTGGCAACTTTTAGTTGCTTAGATAGCATTGACTCATTCTCCTTGAGGACTTCAAGGATGTGCAAGGCATCGGCATCCTGCTTGTCAAGAGGGAATTGCGAACGGCGCCAATTGATAAAGTCGGGCAACCACAACAGGCTAATAAAACCTGCCTTTTTACCGAAGAATTTCCCGTATGCACTCTCCCAGTTGGCAATGATATGGCCTTTCCATTGCCACGGGCCATCGGAAAAATCATCGCCAAAGAGCAGTTCAGGCGGCGTAATCTCCTCAATGGAGAATCCATCGATACCATTCTTGAAAAACGGCATGAATCCCCATTGCTTTATAAGCCGCTCAAGTTGTGCTTGAGAGGTAATCTCGGTTATTTCAAAAGTTCCCATTTCAACGAAAGAATTCGCGCACTCAGGTTATAAGGCGAGTATCTGTTCTGCGTGGATTTTAGTCTTTATTTCCTTAGGTCCCATGATGCGTTCCACTACACCGTCCTCGTTGACGAGGTAAGTAGTGCGAATAATACCGATAGTACGGCGGCCGCATGCTACCTTCTCGCCCCAGCAACCCAGTTGCTGTAGCAGTTCGGTTGATGTGTCGGCGATAAGCGGGAAATCAAGTCCGTATTTCTCGGCGAACTTTGCCTGGGCCTCTTGTTTGTCTTTGCTTACGCCTATAATGGCATAGCCCTGAGCTGCAAGTTCTTCCTTGTGAGCCTGCAGCGAGCAAGCCTCGGCGGTACAACCGGGAGTATTTGCCCTGGGATAACTGTACAATACAATCTTGCGACCCTTGAAATCGCTTGCCTTAATCTCGTTGCCGTGCTGGTCGATGCCGAGCACCTCGGGAATTTTATCTCCTACATTCATAATATAAGTGTTTTATTGGTTTACCTTGAAAACTATGCGGAACGAGCCTTCGTTATAACTCGTGCTCGTTATCTTGAAATTGCCGATTTCGCCCGTTGAATCCACATGAGTACCTATGCAAGCACACACATCGTAATCGCCAATGCGGACAATGCGCAATGTCTCGCTTGCATCTTCGGGGAGTTTGTCGAGGACAACGCCCTCGGGGATCGTATCACGGGTGACAAACTCATAGGTCACCGGCAGGTTCTCGGCAATGAGTCGGTTCATCGTGGCCTCCACCTCGGCAATCTGCTCAGGCGAGGGACACACGGGAAGATTGTAGTTGATCTTACTCTTCTTGCGCTCAATGTGGGCATTGCGCGAGCGCTCACAGCCAAACATCCTTACCATGGTCTGGTTAAGCAAATGCTCAGCAGTGTGGCTCGGAGCATGCTCCGCCTTATTATGTTCATTAAGAATAGGTTCTTGGGGCATTATTTATTGTTTTGATTGATTAAGTTAACTACCACTTTTACCATCACATCTTTTTCTTCAGTTCTTGATTCAGCTATCATAAGTGTGAGAGCAACCAACGTATTGTCTGCAATGCGCTTATGACCGTCTTCAGCATAGAGAATATGGTTTTTCTCCATAAACCACAAGAACAGCATTGCTGCGATACGCTTATTCCCGTCACTAAAAGAATGATTTTTAGTTACAAGATATAAAAGCATAGCCGCTTTTTCTTCTACCGAAGGGTACAAGTCTACACCATCAAACGTCTGATATATCTGTCCGATGGAACTCTTGAATGAATCGTCTTTCTCATTGGCAAACAATGCACTACCGCCAAATTTGTCCTTTAGCCGGCTGATAGCCTCCATGGCATTGCCGTAAGTTGCTTGAAAGGGCTCATCTTTCGTAGTCTTATCTATCAAAAGCTCCTGATAATCATAGCGATCAAGTGTATCAAGAGCATAAACATAATCGCCGATGACGTTGAATAATCCACTATACTCTTCACTCGTCACTTTGTCCTGTAGAGTAATAGCACGGGACATCAGACGTACCACATCTTTCAGTTCGTCGTAGTGGTCGAGACGCTGCTGGTTGATAGCATAGCCCTTGATAAGGTATTGCTTGAGGATTTGGTTAGCCCATTGGCGAAAGCGTGTTCCATTTATGGATTTAACTCTGTAACCAACACTTATGATAACATCAAGGTTAAAATATGTAACGTCTTTGATTTGAGAAAATCCTTCTCTACGACCATAATTCTTGGTATGTGCAAATTTTGCACTCACCAAGTTTTTTTCAAGTTCTCCTTCCTTAAAAATGTTGTTGATGTGTCTTGTTACCACAGTTCTATCTCGGCCAAATAGCAACGCCATTTGTTCAATGGTTAGCCACACGGTATCCTCATTTAACTTCACCTTCAATTGAGTACTTCCATCTTCTGATGTGTACAGCGCAATCGGGAGCAAATCCGGATTAGCCTTATTATGTTCATTAAGAATAGGTTCCATAGTCTAAAGTAGAGATTCCAGGGTGGCGATGTCGTCTTCGGTTGTTTCCCATGAAGTAACGAAACGCACACGCGACTCGGTGACGCCACGCGGTCCCCAGTATTCGAAAGTAGCGGCTTGCGAGAGACGGTCGATTACCTCGTTGTGGAGTGTGAAGAACTGCTGGTTAGTGGGCGAGTCGATAAAGGGCACAAAGCCTTTAGCCTCAAGCGCCTTGCGCAAACGCAGAGCAAGCGCAACAGCGTGTCGGCCGATGCGCATATAGAGATCATCGGTGAAGAAAGCCTCAAACTGGATACCCAGTAGGCGTCCCTTGGCAAGAACTGCCCCATGGGCCTTCATCAACGTGAAGAAACGCGGCAGCAAGTCCTTGCGGGTGCAAACCACGGCTTCGCCCATGAGTGCGCCCATCTTGGTACCGCCAATGTAGAAAACATCGCTAAGGCGCGCTATATCCTTGAGCGTAACATCGGGCGATGCAGCAAGACCGTGGCCCAAACGAGCACCGTCGATATATAACGGAATGTTGTGGTTGCGGCAAACACTGCTCAGTTGCTCAAGTTCGTCGAGCGAATAGAGTGTTCCGAGTTCGGTAGGAAACGAGATATATACCGCTCCAGGTGCAACCATGTGCTCGTAAGTGTCGTCGGCATAGAAGTCGCGCAGATAAGCGTCAACCTCCTTGGCATCGAGTTTGCCGTCGTGGCCGGGTAGTGCCAGCACCTTGTGGCCGAAAAGTTCCACAGCGCCACTCTCGTGAACATTGATGTGGGCCGACTCGGCAGCAATAACGCCATCGGTGCGCCACAAGATGGCATCGAGAACAGTGGAGTTGGTCTGCGTACCACCCACCATGAAATGCACGGCAGCATCAGGCGTGCCGCAAGCCTCGCGGATGAGAGCCTTAGCACGGTGACAAAAGTCATCGTTGCCATATCCCGCAGTTTGTACACGGTTGTTTTTCACAATAGCGTCGAGCACCTCGGGGTGCGCGCCAGCCATATAGTCACAGTCAAAGTGTATCATACTATGCTTAAAAGTTCTATTTCGAAAACAAGGGTTGAATAACCGGGGATATCGGGGTCGTTGTGCTTGCCATAGCCTTGCTGCCATGGGATGTAGACTATCCAATGGTCGCCCTTGTGCATGTGGCACAGCGCAGTCGTGAAGCCCGTGATGAGTTCGTTCACTCGGAAAGCCTCGGGGCATCCGCGTTCCCATGAATTGTCAAACACCTTACCGCTGATGAGCGAACCCTTGTAGTGGCATGTGACAATGCTGCGAGGTGATACCACTCCCTCGCCCGAGCCCTCGCTCACGACCTTGTAGAGCACGCCGCCCTCAAGTTTGCATACGCCTTCCTCGGCAGCCTTTGCGGTCATAAAGGCCTCATTGGCCTTGCGATATTCTTCTTTTTTATTTGCCATTCTTTGTAAAAATTAATCTTCAAACTTCATATAGGCATCCCTGAAGTTAATAATGACTCGCTTAAACAGAGCCATGGCGGGGAGACCCATGTTGTTCTCCTCAAGGGATTCAACTTTGTCGGACGATGCCACGATAACCTCAGGAATTGCTACAGAGCGCCCATCCATTGACATACCAAAGTCCTTGAGTTTATACTTTGTACCGATGATAACGCCGTTAAGCCCAGCCTGCCTGAAGGTCACCGTGTCGGCATTTGCCTCAATCCAATCCTTGTGCTTCACGTAATAGTCAGAGCCAAGGAACGCATAATCCGAGTTACCGGTATCCACCAGCAAATCAAGAGGTTCGTCCTCATGGAAGGCACGCAAGTTAAATGTCAGCGCGTTGACCGAACGGGTAATATTGGAAGGCCCGTATGTGACCGGTTCCACCGGCATTGCAATCACATCTTTCTCAAAGTCTATTGCAATCTCGCCCATTTCTTGCAACACATTAAGACCTATAACCGCATCAAAATTGAGATATTGCTCTGCCTCGGGATGACCGGCCTTGAAGTTCATAACAGCAAACAGGACATTATGCAGGGTAATGTCGCCTAAGACAAGTTCATCGCACAACGCATACTTTGCGACTTCGGCCTTCGCCGCATTTATAACAAGATTGGCGTCTATTAGCTTAAGGCCATATCGCTCGGCAGCTTCAGGGGTGATAATACACATTGCCGCACCGGTGTCAAGCACCGGACTGTTATACTTCCCGTTAATCAAAGCATCTGCCCTAAGGCTCACATTGCGCTTAGGCCCAACTGTATCACGCACAAACGGAAACGCTCCATTCCCATGGCGCTCTATCGTGATCGTGGGGCAATCGGCAAGTATGCTACTGGTGATGAAGCATTTCTCGTGACCTTCGTAGGCATCTTCGGGGATTCCTTCAACGCCTTTAACCGACTGCACAAACGAGCCAAGCATCTCGGCATTCTCCTTGTGCTTGCCCATGACATCATTACAGCGACCCAGAAGATATACCAAGCTGAAAATAGTGGGGGCATCAAGTTCATTCTGATACTTGTTCATAATCTCCACAACAGCCTCCACAGTCTGCTCATTCTTGTTGAAAGCAAACCCCGTAATCGACTTGAGCATAACCGTGGCGAGAGGAGAAAGTTTGTCTCCGTGGTTATCAAGAAGTTCCTTCATGGCATACGGGTCACCACTCGAAAATGCCTGCTGGGCCTGTTGCTCATAGTCCTGGGCATAACCCGCACAAGACAATGCGGCGATTGCCACAAGCAGAATAGTTCTTAGAGTATTCATTGTAATAACGCTTTATGATTACAAAAATACAAAGAATCGGCGAAAACACAAAGGCAATGGCACAAGGTTTGGCATTTTTTATATAACTTTGTCAACAAATATAACACATGCTACAATGAGACAAATACTTACTCTAACACTCGCACTGGCAACAATGTGGACAGCCGGCGCAAGCGACATCAAGGACAATAGCGACCTAAAGCAAGTCGCCGAACAAGCTGTACAGTTTATCGCCGCACGCACCCCATCGACCAACACCGCTACGGGTCCACGCTCCACATCGGCGACCGATGCAAGCGGGTTTGTGATGATAAGCGATGTAATTCCTGATGTTGTGGTCGAACCACGCTATTACTCCAACTATAACTTTGTGGGAGTGAGGGTTGACGGATATGAAGAACCCATAGCCATGTGCACACGCGAAGCGGCTGCAGCACTCAAACTGGTAGCCGACGAACTTCGTGTAAAAGGTTATTTGCTCAAGATATATGACGCCTACCGTCCGCAACAAGCAGTAGACCATTTCGTGAGATGGACCGCCGAGGCCGACACATCGACTAAGGCCGATTTTTACCCCGACTTTAAAGTGAAATCCAAACTGTTTCCCGACTATATCGCGAAAAAATCGGGACATACCAAGGGCAGCACACTGGACCTAACCATCGTACACGCCGACACCAAGGAAGAGGTGGACATGGGCGGCACGTTTGACTTCCTTGGCGTGATTTCGCACTACAAATACAACAAAATCACCAAGGAGCAACAGGAAAACCGCAAAATCTTGCATGACGCGATGG
>DCGA01000087.1 GCA_002314465.1 bacterium UBA1790
TTAAGGAGAACCGCAACAAGAAGTTTGTCATCCTCGACGCAGGTATGACCGACCTCATCCGTCCCGCGCTCTACGAGGCTCACCACGTTATCCAGAACCTCACCTCGCAGGACACCGCCAGCGACACCTACGACGTGGTAGGCCCCATCTGCGAGTCGAGCGATGTCTTCGGCCGTAACGAACAACTGCCCGTGAGCCACCGTGGCGACATCTTCGCGCTGCGCAGCGCCGGAGCCTATGGCGAGTCAATGGCGAGCCAGTACAACATGCGCCGCCTCCCCGGCACCTACTTCGACTATTAAATGCTACGCGAGGTTTTTTAGACAGAAGAACATAAGGGCTTTGCCTGATGCTTTAAGAACATAAGGATATTAGGCTTCGCGTGGGGTTATTTTTTGATTAAAAAAATACAAAAGGACTATATAATTTTAGCGCCAACGGATACACCGCTGGCGCTTTCTTGTATCTTTTTGTTCTTATGTCTGTCCACGAATTAGCACGAATTCACACTAATTTATAACCACAGATTAAGCAAATTATTTTTAGTCCTTATGTGCTTTATTAACTACAGATTAATCTGATTACTCTGATTTTTTTTGTTCTTATGTCTAAATTTAACCACAGATTAATCAGATTAAACAAATTGTTTTTAGTCTTTATGTTCTTTTAGTCTAAAAAATCCTCGCGCGAAGCCTAGTTTTAATTATTTTAATGTGTTTCAGTCCTAAAACCCGCGCGCAGCCAAATTTATCCTAATTTTGGATAATTTCTTTCAGTTCAAAAAAACACCCACGCGCATCATTTTAGTCCTTTTGTGCTTTTAGTCAAAAAACATAATATCTGTGAGATCCGTGAGATCTGTGCGAGGAAAAACCCCTCGCGAAGCTTTAATTTAGAATAATTTTGAATAATTTCTTTCAGTTTATGTTCTTAAATCATCAGGCAAAGCCCTTATGTTCTTTTGTCTAAAAAACATAAAATCTGCGAGTTCCGCGAGTTCTGCGAGAGGCCGTCCCCACCACGAAGCTAAAAATCAGTTTAATCAGATTAATCCGTAGTTGATATAAAAAATCACCGTGTTCTCTGTGTCTCTGTGGGAGTGTTACGCCCAGATGAAGTTCTCCTTGCCTGCGCCTATCTCGAAGTGCAGTTTCACGATACCCAGGTCCATGTGTGTGTAGCCCACCATCGAGAACTTGCGGTGAGCCTTCACCTGTGCCTTGCCGCCATCCTTGGGGGCGATGTATTCAAGCACAAACTTCTGCTGGTTGACGGCGGTGGGAGCAAGCCTTGCGGCCTCCACGCCCTTGACAAACCACTCTGGGGTGTCGGTAACGCCCGTGTTGCTCAGTTGGTCCACTGTCTTTCGCTTGTGGTCTACGCCCTGTGTCTCGCCGTAGCCTAATGCGATATAGCAAGCCACCTTCTCGCCCTCGTCGAGGACAAATGTGCCCGGTACCTTGTGGTAACTCAGTCCCACCCAACATGTGTTGAGCCCCAGTTGCTGAGCCAGCAGCACCAGTTGTTCGCCGTAGTAGCCCACGCGCTCGTCAAGGTCATCGGCCTTCTTGCCGCACACCACCAGATAGTTCGTCACACCCGAGAACTTTCCGTAGGCAAACACGCCCTTGAACGCCTTGGGTTCATCGGTGATGAGTTGCACGTGCAGGTTTCCCTTCTCGTTCACCTCGTCAATCTTGTCGCGCATGGCGTTGGCCACATCTTGTGCGAGCGGCTGCACCTTGTAGTTCCTCACCGAGTGCCTCGCCTGTATTGCTTCAATCAATGTCATCATGCTGATTCTGTTACTGATTACGCATGCAAAGTTAATGTATTATTTGTTGATTCCAAAAGATTAGCTGCATAAATGTGAGCGCCGGCGAGAAGGAGTTCGCCGGCGCTTTGTTGCTTGTATGTGTTTCGGTGTTGTGTACCAAACTGTGGCTGTGAGTAGCATGGCGTTGCCGTCGAGGTGCAGGCGGCTGATGCATGCGGGAACGAGGATTGTCTCACCGCGGTGCATGGGTGTGTCTACACCGTTGTTATCGGTTATGATAACCGTGCCCTTGACGCACATCACGATGAGGAAACTGCCGTTAGTGTCTATGGTGTCGACACCGTCGACAATGTGGCGGTGCACGTCGAAGTGGTCGCACTTAACCAGAGGCACATCGCCCTGCTTGCTGCCGGGATTGGGGAGCACGTAGTCGTTGGCCACCTCGTAGTTGATGGCGTCGCGTGCCTGCTCCACGTGGAGTTGGCGAGGGTTGCCGTTGGCATCGCGTCGGTCGTAGTCATAGACGCGGTAGGTGATGTCGCAGGTTTGCTGTACCTCGGCGATGAGGTTGCCGGCGCCTATGCCGTGGATGCGTCCCGAGGGCAAGTAGAACACATCGCCCTGGTGGCTCTCGTGCGATGCCACGATGTCGAGGATGGTGCCGCTCTTAACGCGCTGCTCGTAGTCGCTGGGCGAACTGGCCTGTGACAGACCCGAGAGGATGCGTGCGCCGGGTTTGTGGTCAAGCACATACCACATCTCGGTCTTGCCGTTGCTGTTGTGGCGCTCGCGGGCGAGCTTGTCGTCGGGATGAACTTGCAGCGAGAGGTCTTGCTTGGCGTCAATGATTTTCACGAGAAGCGGGAAATGGTTGCCAAAACGGTTGTATACCTCCTTGCCCACCAGGCGCTCCTTGTGGCGCTCGACGAGCTGTGTGAGGGTGAGTCCGTCGTCCTCGCCGCCGCTCACTACGCTTTCGATACCTTCCACACCCGAGATTTCCCAACTCTCGCCTACACAGGCCTGAGTTGAGTCAATACCCTTGAACTCTGCGAGAGAGTCACCGCCCCAGATTACGCTCTTGAGCAGTCGGTGGAATTTGTATGGTTTAAGTTCGTTCATTTACCTTTGAAGTTGCAAAGTTAGAATTTTTCTGCAAAATTACGGCTATATTGGCGGCGGGAATGTTAATCTTGTCGCAATAATTAACAAAAATGCCCTAAAGGGCAATGTGTGTCGCCGCGTGCAACGAGAGTTATATCCTGGTGCGACAATCGTGGCTATTGCGTATCTTGCCACATAGAAAAAGCGGCCGGCGCATCGTGCGCCAGCCGCTTGTATCAAATCGTTACGACAGTATCAGAGCTTAACACCCATGATGTTGTAGCGTACGTTGTCCTTAACGATGATCACCTGACCGTTCTCGATGGTCTTGTAAGTCTTAGCAGCACCTACAGTGATGTCGCTGATTGCAGTAACCACGCCCTTCTTGATGAGAACTACACCAGTAGCGGGATTGTAGTAAAATACGCAGTCGTCGCCCACCTGAGGATTGCCCTCGATTTCGGGAGTGCCTACCCATGTAGAACCTTCGTCGGTAGAATCATCGTTCACGTTCACGCCATTGCCGCCATACTGTGCCTTAACATAGTACAGGCCGCTGTTGTTGTCCTTTACGAGGGGTTTCCAAGTCCAGTCGCCACCGCCCCAGGGGTGCTTCATGTAGTAGTCTACGGTTGAGGGGTTCACCTTGTTGGCAAATACGTAAACATCCTTAGTCTCGGGGTCAAACATGAATTGGAATGTGTAAACGCCCTTCTCCTTAACAGTGAAAGACTGCTGATCGAAAGAAACCGACCAACTGTGGTCCTGAACAACCTTGAACTCGAATGTGCTGGCACTAACCTCAACAGCATCAGAAGTCCATGTGTAGAAACCGGTCTCGTCAAGAGTCATGTCGGTGAGTGTGCTTGTTTCATTCCAGTATGAACCGAAGATGAGTTCGTTGCTACCAGCGAGTGAGTAAGTGTGAGTTACCTCACCAGCGTCACCTGTCTTGGTTGCGACAGCATTAACAGCCTTAGTATCGGCGTTGAAAGTGAAATCGATTGTGTAAACAGCAGTCTCGGTAACTGTGAGAGTTGCGTTGCTTGAGGGATAAGCCTCGTCCCAAGCGTGGTTCTTAACCACCTTGTACTCATAGTTGGTGTTAGCCTCGAGAGTCTTACCAGTAACGGTGAGTGTGTAGTTTACACCATCGGTAGATGTCATGTCGTTTTCTGTGTTGCTGGGAGCCCAGCTTGCAGTACCATTAAGGATTGCGTTTGAACCTGCTACGGTCCATGAATCCTGAGCCATTGCTACGGCGCTTGTTGCCACTAAGGCAAGAATCAAAAGTAAAATTTTCTTCATTTTGTTTTTTAAGATATTTAATGTGAATTATTTCGGGGTGCAAAGGTACGCTTTTTTTTTGAAAAAAGGGAACAAGACCACGAATTAATTCCCAAATTAGCGATATTTAATATTGTGTCACTAAAATTTGCGCCCCGATGTTTTGCATTGCTGATTATTTAAAGTAACTTTGTATGTTTTAGTAGGGCATGCTGTGCTTCGGTAATTTTTACTCACGGCGATAGCTTTTACAACTTTTACTGAGAATAAGGATATTATGAATTTCAGAACAGTAATAAAACCTCCCGAGTACAGGCAGATGCTTCATCACAGCGATGAAGTGATGCTTCTGGGGTCGTGTTTCAGCGACAACATAGGCGGAAAGATGCGTGGCGGCATGATGCAGGCCACCGTCAACCCGTTCGGGACCATATACAATCCCCTGAGCATCGCGGCAAGCGTTAAGCGCATTATCACCGGCGAGCGCATTGCGGGCATGACCTTGTTCCAGCAAAGCGGCGTGTGGAACAGTTTTGCTTTCCACTCTCGCTTCTCGCTCGGCGACAAGGATGCCACGCTTGACCGCATGAACCAGCGCATTGCCCAGGCCCATGAGTCGCTCAAGACCTGCCGCATGCTGGTCGTTACCCTGGGTACTGCCGTGGTGTATCGCCTCATGGCTACCGGCGAGGTGGTGAACAACTGCCACAAGGTGCCGCAGCACGAGTTTTCGCGCGAGATGGCGAGTGTGGCCGAGATGACCACCGCCATGAACGCAATGGTTGAGGCATTGCACGACTATAATCCCAACTTGCAGATAGTATTCACCATAAGCCCCATACGCCACATTGCCGACGGCCTTGAGACAAACTCTCTGAGCAAAGCATCGCTGCGTGTGGCCGTGGACAACGTGATTAACGCCCACAAGGAGTACACCGAGTACTTCCCGTCGTATGAAATCGTGATGGACGACCTGCGCGACTACCGTTTCTATGCCACCGACATGGTTCATCCTAGCGAGGTTGCGGTGGAATACATTTGGCAGACTTTCCAAGCCACCTATCTCGACGACCGCGCGGCACAGGCCGTGGCACGTTGCGAGCGCGTGATGAAGCGTATCATGCATCGCCCCATGAGCCACAACGCCGAGGTCGTTGACCGTTTCCACAACGACACCTGCACTGTGGTGAAAAACCTTGTGAAGGAGTATCCCTACCTTGAAAATATCCAGGAAATAAAGAACTATATCGATTGATAAGTTATGAAATACACGATTAGTCAAGTAGTACAAGCGCTGGGCGCAACCAACGCAACGCTCAACCGAGCCGACGCCGTGGTGAGCCAGTTGCTCACCGACTCGCGCTCGCTGTCACAGCCCGGCGAATCGCTCTTCTTCGCACTAAGCACCGGCATGGGCAACGGCCACCGCTATGTGGGCGACCTCTATGCCCGCGGAGTGCGCAGCTTCGTTGTTGAAACCCTCGAGGGTATCGAGGTACACGACGATGCCAACTACATCGTGACCGACAACACGCTTGCAGCCCTGCAGCGACTTGCGGCTCATCACCGCAACCGTTTTGCCGAGCTTCCTGTGATTGCCATCACCGGCAGCCGTGGCAAGACCATCGTTAAGGAATGGCTCAACCAACTGCTGTCGCCAGACTACCGCATCGTGCGCTCGCCACGCAGCTACAACTCGCAGATAGGCGTGGCACTCTCGCAGTGGAACATTACCGGCGACACCTCGCTTGCCATTATCGAGGCGGGTATCTCGACCACGGGCGAGATGGCAACCCTACACGCGATGATTGCCCCCACAATGGGCGTGATAACCTGTGTGGGCGATGAGCATGCCGATGGATTTGCTTCAATCGAACAAAAGATTGCCGAGAAGGCTCTCCTGCTGGGCGGCTGCAGCGACTATGTGTATTGCGGTGGCAATGCTCTTGTAGAACAGGCTGCGCAGGCAAGCGGTGCACATGCATGCGACCTTGTCGTGAAGGCCACATCGCCTTGCGACAAAGGCACCGAGATTACCTACTTAACTGCTGGCACCGAGCATAGCATCAAGGTGCCGTTTGCAGCCCCGGTCGATGTGGAGAATTCCATCACTTGCCTGGGAGTCATGGTAACCCTGGGCATTGATGCCGAGGTGATAGCCTCTCGCATGGCACGACTCACCAGCGTGGGCACCCGCATCAACGTAATCGAGGGTGTGAACAACTGCACCGTCATTGCCGACGGATATACAAGCGACTATAACTCGCTGGAACCTGCACTCGACTTTGTGGTGCGACGCACCGGACTCAGACCCAATACCGTCATCATGAGCGACCTTGCCGATGCCGACGAGTCGGCCTACGCACTCGTGGCGCAATGCCTTGCCGGTCGTAAGGTATCGCGTGTGCTTGGCATTGGTCCCAAGATGCACAGCCATGCGCAGGACTTCGAGGGGCTGCAGGCTCGTTTCTTTGCATCAACCGCGCAATTCCTCGATGAGATGTCGCAGGGCGACTTTGTCGATGAAACTATTCTCGTGAAAGGCGCTCCGGGATTTGACTTCGATA
Source organism: bacterium UBA1790 (assembly GCA_002314465.1). GTDB lineage: Bacteria > Bacteroidota > Bacteroidia > Bacteroidales > Muribaculaceae > Sodaliphilus. The sequence goes on from DCGA01000087.1 coordinate 6,736, forward strand.
CCGTGATGGACTTGCTCGAGGCTAAGCGCCACCAGACGGTGGAAGAGGTTGACCTCAATGCGCTTGCCCATAACTTCAAGTTCTTCAAGTCGAAGGTTAAGCCCACAACCCGCACCGTAGCCATGGTCAAGGCTTCGGGTTACGGCGCAGGGTCTTACGAGATAGCCAAGACCATGCAGGACCGTGGTGCCGACTACCTTGCCGTGGCATGTCAGGACGAGGGTGTGGAACTGCGTGAAGCGGGCATCAGCATGCCCATTATCGTGCTTAACCCGTCGCTGGTCAACTATAAGGCGATGTTCCGCTATGCCCTCGAGCCCGAGGTCTACAGCATGGAGGAATGTCGCGAACTCATAAAGGAAGGCGAGCGTTGCGGCGTCAAGGGTCATCCCGTGCACATCAAGATTGACTCGGGTATGCACCGACTGGGATTTACCTACGAGCAACTCCCTGCCATCATCGAGTTGCTCAAGAGCCAGGATGTGCTGCGCCCGGTATCGGTGTTCTCACATCTGTGCGTAGCCGACGAGCCCTCGCAAGACGAATACACCCTCATGCAGATTGACTACTTCACCCGCTGCTGCGATGCGCTCCAGGCCCATTACGGGCATCACCTGCTGCGCCACATTCTCAATACCAGCGGCATCGTGAGGTTTCCGCAGTACCAGTTCGACATGGTGCGCATAGGAGTGGGGCTTTATGGCATCAAGACCGTGATGGACGGCAGCGAGGATGCCTTGCAGCCCGTCTCATCGCTCAAGAGCGTCATCATCAGTATCAAGGAGTGGCCTGCAGGCACAACCATTGGCTATGGTCGCCACGGCCTTCTCGCCCGTGACTCGCGCATCGCTACCGTCACCATAGGCTATGCCGACGGTCTTGACCGGCACTTCGGCAACGGCAACATCAGCGTGTGGGCGGGCGGCAAGCGTTGCCCCACCGTGGGCAATGTGTGCATGGATGCCGTGATGATCGACATCACCGACACCGACTGCCAGGTGGGCGAGCGCGTGGAAATTTTCGGCAATAATATCCCGGTGGAAGAACTGAGCGATGCCCGCGGTACTATCCCCTACGAGATACTCACCAGCGTTTCGCCGCGAGTTAAGCGTGTTTACTATCGCGAATAGATTTTCATAAGTGAGCAAAATATATTAACTTTGCACTTGCAAACCTTAATAAGGAATGATAGAGCGACACATTATAATTGATAATGTTGACCCCGTAACCTTTTATGGGGTGAATAACTGTAACATACAGCTCATACGCAACCTGTTTCCCAAACTGCGCATGGCTGCCCGTGGAAGCGTCATCACCGTGATGGGCGATGACGAGGAAACCGCCCGCTTCGAAAAAAACATCAAGGAACTGGAAGAATATTGCGTCAAGTATAATAAACTCACCGAGGAGGTTATTATCGACACCATCAAGGGACTTCCCCCCAAGGAACTCAAGATGGACGACGTGATCATATATGGCGTTAACGGAAAACCCATCTCGGGCCGTACCCCCAACCAACAACTGCTGGTAAAGACTTTCGGTCAGAACGACCTCACCTTTGCACTCGGCCCTGCCGGTACGGGTAAGACCTACCTTGCCGTGGCGCTTGCTGTGCGCGCCCTCAAGAACCGCGAGGCACGCAAGATTATCCTTTCACGACCCGCTGTCGAGGCCGGCGAGAAACTGGGTTTCCTGCCCGGCGACATGAAGGAGAAAATCGACCCCTATCTGCAGCCTCTCTATGATGCTCTTGAGGACATGATTCCCGCTCCCAAGCTTAAGGAGTACATGGAAACCAATGTTATCCAGATTGCTCCCCTTGCATTCATGCGCGGCCGCACGCTCAACGACGCCATCATCGTGCTCGACGAGGCACAGAACACCACCACACACCAGATTAAGATGTTCCTCACCCGTCTGGGTATGGGCTCTAAGATGATTGTAACCGGCGATACCACACAGATTGACTTGCCGCGCACAGTTACCTCGGGCCTCATCCACGCCATGCGTGTGCTGGGCGGCGTCAAGGGCATCGGCAAGGTGGAGTTTGAGAAAAAAGACATCGTGCGCCACCACCTGGTGCAGCGCATCGTAGAGGCCTATGAGAAGCACGACGCTCTCAAGAAAGCCGGACTACTCGACGATGAGGGTAAGCCCGTGGCCGACCAACCTGTGAACCAAGACGATTGATTTTAATTAATAAAAACTAAAAATTCAAGTAATGGCTAAAACATTAGTTCACACCGATTTTAATTTTGAGGGACAGCGCAGTGTCTATCATGGCAAGGTGCGCGATGTGTACAACATCAACGACGACATCCTGGTGATGGTCGCTACCGACCGCATCAGCGCGTTTGACGT
>DCGA01000088.1:0-1974 GCA_002314465.1 bacterium UBA1790
ACTACTACACCATCACAAGCACCGAGCCTTGTACTATCAATGGCAAGAGTTACAGCGGACGTGCCAAGCTCGTGAAGGCCAAAATCACCGGTAATGCAGTGGCAAGCGGCGATGCCTGCACTGTGCCCGATTATATTACCATCAACAAAAATCAGTATGCCGTGACTTGCATAGGCGAAGAGGCATTTGACATCAGTGTACAGACTGTAGTGGCAGGATGTAACAACGTTGACTCGGTGCTTTACAAGGCATTTGACAGCGAGCGCAAACTCCTCCGTCTGGCGCTCCCCAATGTAAGTTACATTGGCGAGGAAGCATTTGATGACTGTTCGTCTCTCGCTTCTATCACATGGGGCAGCAACCTCAAGTACATAGGTGCTTATGGTTTATGCAATACCGCAATCACCAGTGATATTATCTTGCCTTATGGCTTTAAGGAACTATACGGCTACGCATTCAAGGGTGTTAAGACCAAGAAGATTCATATCCCAAGTTCCACAAGCATCATCAACAAGTATGCATTCGTGGGAATGTCGTCATTGACCGAACTGATTCTAAACAGAGGTTATTTCGAAACACAGACATTTGATTTCTCCAACGTACCCACTTCATGCGTTGTTAGAGTACCTGTTGAATGGCAGGCATATGCCAAGGTCCATAATGACTGGAAGCGATTCACCAATATCTATCCCGGTGCCTACGACTTCTGCAATGGTGGCCCCGCAAATGCGACAAGCACTGCCTATAAGATGACCGTTACCAGCGCAACCCCTGTCACCAAAGACGGCGTGACCTATGACGGTACTGCGAAGTATGTCTACAATGAGCAGGTTAAAAAAGCCAACGCTTTCTATCCCAGCCTGTGTGAAATCGACGAAATGCTTGGTGGTGACAAAAAGTACCTCATCACCGAGATAGGCGACAGTTGCCTTAACGGTTCATCAGTGTCAACCGTTTCGCTCACCGCAGCCAAGTATCTTGAGCGAATTGGCAAAAAGGCATTCGGCGGTTCGGCAGTTTACTCGATTACCATTCCCGAGAACTGCACGAAGTTCGGCACCGAGGCATTCAGCAATGCCACTTCGCTAAATGACCTTACCATCTTAGGCACCAATAACCGCTCATGGGACGGGCAGTTCGTTGGCAATAACGCAAGCGGCTTCACAATGTACATTAGCCACCAGAGAGTTAACGGTTATCTCACATCCAACCTGAAGAACTGGGTATTCAGCGGCACAACCAATATGGTGAAGGACCACGTTGCTCCATTCATCAACGCTACAACCGAGACATTCAACCTGGGCCAGAGCATGCCTCTTGACTTCGCAGCCAGCGGTCTTAAGGCATATATTGTCACCAACTATAACGAAAAAACCAAAATGCTGACTACCCAGGAAGTGACTCAGGTTCCTGGTAACACCGGCGTGATTGTCACAGGTCTGACCGTGGGTAAAATCAATAAGATTAAGCGTGCGACATCGGCACCCACAATGCCTGCCAACTTGCTTTACGCATCTCCGACATCGTCAGAGGACCTGTACACCTTGCCTTACGCCTATTACTATAGCCGTGGTAACAAGAAGTTTGTCAAGCCCACATCTACCTACAAATCGGGTATCGGCTACAGCTACCTCTGGTTAAAAGAAAACCCGTCAACCGAGTATTACCTCGACTTGTATCCTCCTACTCCCTCGGGCGTTAAGGGTGACGTGGACGGTAACGGCGAGGTTGACATCACCGATGCCAATATCCTCATCAACATCGTGCTCGGCAAGGACAGCGCAAGCAACTACGGTGGCCGCGCGGATGTAACGGGCGAGGGCGATATCGACGTGAGCGACATCAACTCAGTGCTTAACATTATACTTGGTAAGTAAAGGGTTAAAAGGTTAAAAGGTTAAAAGGTTAATGGGTTAAGAGGTTGAGCCTCTCGCAGAACCCGCGGAACTCGCAGATTTTTTGACATTTGTCCAC
>DCGA01000088.1:2036-8079 GCA_002314465.1 bacterium UBA1790
TTTTTTGACTAAAAAGACAAAAGGACTATAAATAATCTGGTTGATCTGTGGCGATGGTGTGGTTTGCTGGGATACAGGTGTTTTACAAATTCAAAATGAGTAAAATTTGCACAAACCAACAAAAACCATTAACTTTGTGGAAATCGCATAAACAAGTGACAATAATTTATACAGTACAAATAATATGAGAAAACTATTTTTATGCCTTTGTGCTATCGTTACCAGTGTGAGTACTTGGGCAGCAGTGAGTCCTGGCGACACTTTTACCTCGGGCTACTTGAACTACAGGGTTACTGATGCGGCAACTTCTACCGCTCGCGCCAAGTGTACCGTTACCGGTCTGTCAACATCGGGCAAAAGCATGACATCACTGTACCTTTTCATAGGCGGCTATGTCACCTATAACGGGGAGACAATAGACATCGAGACCGTTACCACACGAGCATTTGAAAACCAGACAAACATCACCAATGTCCAGTTTGCATACGGCATGCGCGACATCGGCACATACGCATTCAGTGGCTGTACCAACCTGACCAACGTGAGGCTCCCGAGCTCTATGCTGAGCATCCAGGGCAATGCATTTGCCGGCTGTACCGTGCTCAGGTATGTTTATTTCGCTCTCGGCAACCCCACGGGCTACATCTTTAACAGCAGTGCATTCCCCAGCAACTCGGGCATGACGCTATTTGTCCCCAGAACCGATGCCAACTCGGTGGAGAAATATAAGGCAATGAACGCATTTAAGAAGTTTGCCTATGTGTACAAGAGCAGTGATGTGTATGACTTTTCGATGACCAACGGAATAAACCTTATCGTTACCCAACGTGCCACAAGCAATTATTCGGGCGAGGTTACCCTGGTGGGATTTAATGCATCGAGCTCGGGCGTTACCAACGGCAAACTTGCCGCTGCGGGCGCATACGGGTTCTATGGCTATACCTACAAAATTGTTTCAATTGCCGACTCGGCTTGCCAACTTAACACCGGCATCAAGGCATTAGACCTGAGCAACACTACCTATCTCAAGAAGATAGGCACAGCAGCATTCCAGAGTTGTACAAACCTGGCGTCGATCAACACCAAGGCCAATGAGATAGGCAACTATGCATTTAACACATGTACTTCACTCACATCTATCACACTGGGCGAAGGAGTTGAAACCCTGGGCGAATATTCACTTGCCTACTGCAGCTCACTTTCCACAGTCACCCTGCCAGCAAGTTTGACAACGACTTATCCCAACACCTTCAACAAGTGTACTGCACTCAAGAGCATCGGCGTGAAAAACGGTAGCAAGACTTATTCTTCTCACGAAGGAATACTCTACTCTAATGACGACGCTAAGCTATTTCGTTGTCCCGAGGGGTTCTCGTATAACATACTGGTCGAAGAAACTTTCCCCGAAAAGATTCAGGTCATCGGCGAATATGCGTTTTATGGCTGTCCCGTATCGCAAGTGTATCTTCCCTACCCCGTTACCGGTATCAATACACATGCATTCTTAGAGTGTACTAAACTCAACCTCGTTAAATTCCCCTCAACTCTGAAAACTCTTGACCAACGTGCATTCTATAACTGCACGTCGCTCACCGACATCTATGCTTTCGCATATGCACTCCCGACCCAAAGCTATGATGAGGTTTTCTACAACTGCCCGAAGACACGTCTTCACATTGGTCTTTACGCGAGCAAAATCACCACAGGCAAATGGAAAGACTGGGGACAGGTAAACGACAACCTACCCTATGATGTAAAGGAAGCCAATTATGTGGGAGCCAACAATATGACCGGATACACATATTATGGTTTGCAAGAGGGAATGCAGATTATTGACCAGAAGATATACGACGGCTATGCGATACTTCTTCGCCAGGACACAACTTCTTTTTCGGGAACACTCAAAGTTCCTGAATATATAGTTGCCGACAACGGCAAAAAGTATGCTGTAACCGATATCGGAGCAAACGTGTTTGTGGGTAGTAAGAGATACACCCAAAACCATGAGTTCACAGTGGAATTAGGCCGTAATGTTAAAGAAATAAACGGATACGAGATGGATGCCTTCTCGGGAGCATTCAACGGCCAAACAAAGCTCACAAAACTCTTGTTGAACCCAAATCTTGAGATAATAGGAACAAGGGCGTTTAAAAACTGCCGTATCGCCAATAATGTCTTCTTGCCCTACGGCACAAAGTCTGTAAAGGAAGAAGCGTTCAGAGCGAATAAAATCAAGCAAATCCTTTTCCCGTCGACGGTAACAAACCTTAACTCGTCGGTAATCCAAGACTGCGACCAACTGAGCGAAATCGTCGTGAATACAACAGACGATCATATCGTGAACATGAGTACCACATTTGACGGGGTTCCGAGTACAGCCTCGGTGCGTGTTCCCACTGGATGGGTCAATCAGTTCAAGGCCAATGACAAATGGAAAAAATTCAACATCACAGCCGGAGGCCACGACTTCTGTGTAAGTAAGGGAGTCTACTACGTAACCGTCTTGACCAGCAGTTACAACAAAACCGGTGATAAAGCCACCTATGGCACGGCAAAGTATGTGTATCATCCTCTCATCGCGGCTAATACACGCGGCGTATATACCTGCACGGAGACCGTGATAGACTATGAAAACGGATCCAACCGAAATTATAAATTAGTAGCAATAGGCGACAGTTGCCTTGTGGGTGCAAGCAATATTAACAAGGTTGACATCAGCAATGCCACCCAACTGACCAGCATAGGCGACTATGCGTTCTCGGGCACGGGAATTACAAGTTTCACCGTACCCGCCAAGGTATATAAATTCGGAAAGAAAGCCGTGTACGGCTGCAAGAGTCTCACCGACCTTACGTTTAGGACGTCGCTCGATGACTGGGACTTGGGTACCGACTTCTATGGCGAGAACGGTAGCCAGTTCAAATGCTATGTTCCATGGTTCAACCATGGTTTCTACAAATCGAAGCTGCCGGCGGGCTCAGTAGGCAAGGCTCTCGCCGAGCAACTCAACGGCTACATCTACCCCACCCAGACCGGCGACAAGCAATGTATTGCAGTGAACCACCCCGTAGACTGGGAGCAGTCGGGTATCACCGCATGGAATGTCTACACGTATGACCATAGTACCAAAACCGCATCGGCAAGGAAGATTAAATCTACTCCCGCCAACAGCGGTGTGCTCATTGACACTAAGAGCATGACAAGTACAAGCATGTTCAAGCTTGTACGCCCTTCAAGCACCCCGTCAGATGTAACAGCTCTGCTCGTTGGCGTTAACGACGGCAATCCTGTTGACCTACAGCCCATAGGCACAACCTACGTGGGCTTTAATTACCAAAACAGCATTGAGACATTTGTTCATCCGCATGACCAATTCTTGATTAGTGATGGTTATGCCTATCTGCAACTCACCAAGGGAGCGATAAATTATGATTATAACACCTTGGTTAAACTTAACTATGAGGGCGAAAGCAGTGGAACGAAGGGCGACGTGGACGGTAACGGCGAGGTTGACATCACCGATGCCAATATCCTCATCAACATCGTCCTGGGCAAGGACAGCGCAAGCAACTACGGTGGCCGTGCGGATGTAACGGGCGAGGGCGACATCGACGTGAGCGACATCAACGCAGTGCTTAACATTATCCTGGGTAAGTAAAGGGTTAAAAGGTTAAGAGGTTAATGGGTTAAGCCTCACGCGGAACTCGCTGAACCCGCAGATTTTTTGACATTTGTCCACGAATTGACACGAATTATCACTAATTATAAGCTTCGCGCTGGCGGTTTCGCTGGCGCGGAGTTTTTTTGACTAAAAAGACAAAAGAAACTATAAGGCTTCGCGATGGGGGACACGGCCTCGCGCAGAACTCGCGGAACTCGCGGATTTTTGAACTGAAAGAACTTATCCAAAATTATTCTAAATTAAGCTTCGCGCTGGCGGTTTCGCTGGCGCGAGTTTTTTTTGACTAAAAGAACAAAAGGACTATAAATAATTTGTTTAATCTGGTTAATCTGTGGTTAAAAATCTTTTGACTAAAAGACATGGCTTCGCGCTGGTGGGTGCACTGGCGCGAAGGTGTTTTTATGCGGGGGATTATGTAACGTTTGTGGAAATATCGTGTACATTTGTCGCAATCTTTTGTCTTGCTACAAACCTATTGCTTCTTTTGCTTGAAAACTACAATAATTGCACTATCTTTGTAGATGAAAAATAGACAAAACATGAAATATATTATCGCATCAGTTTTAGCATTTGCTTCGGTAGCCGCAATGGCGCAGACCGGCAACGAATGGAACGAGGTATCATCGACCAGCGTTAACCGTGAGAAAGCGCATACTCTCGCTATCTCTTCGACCAACGCCTCATCGCCCATGGAGGCTTCGCCCTATTTCCTCTCGCTCAACGGACAGTGGAAGTTCAAGTGGGTACCCCGCCCCGGCGACGCGCCCAAGGGTTTTGAAGCCGAGGATTATGACGCAACGGCATGGGACGACATCTCGGTACCCTCGTCGTGGCAGGTCTACGGACTGCGCAACGGCAAGTCGTGGGACCGTCCATTGTACAACAACGTGGGCTACCCGTTTACCTACGACGAGGAGTTTCATGTAAACGCCCAACCCAACGAAAAGTTCACCTATAACAGCCAGATGCCCAACCCCGTGGGATCATACCGCCGCACCTTCGTGCTGCCCAAGAACTGGAAGGGTCGCGATGTGTATGTGCGCAGCAACGGCACCGGACACGGCTATTACCTTTGGATAAACGGCCACATTGTGGGCTACAGTGAGGACTCGTACCTGCCCTCGGAGTTTAAGATTACGCAGTATCTGCACTCGGGCACCAATACCATCGCCGTGCAGGTGTACCGCTTTACCGGCGGTTCGCTGCTCGAGGACCAGGACTACTGGCGACTCACCGGCATACAGCGCGACATATTCCTGTGGAGCGCGCCCAAGACCCAGATACGCGACTATTTCTTCACCACCGACCTCGACGACAACTATGTGAACGCAGCCACCAACCTCGACGTGACCATCGAGGGCAATGCCTTCAAGGGAACACTCAAGGCTACTATCAACGGATATGGCTCGACCGTAGCAACTGCAACTACCGCAGTTGACGGCGCCGGCAAGTATACCTTCAAGTGGGATGTTAAGGCGCCGCGCCTGTGGAATGCCGAGCAACCCAACCTCTACGACCTCTCTATCACGCTCCTTGACAGCAAGGGCAAGGTGGTGGACGTGCGCGGCAGCAAGGTAGGATTCCGCGAGGTGGGCGTTCGCCAGGACGGTGCGCTCCTCATCAACGGCAAGCGAATCATCTTCCACGGCGTAGACCGCCACGACTTCAGCGAGGAAAACGGCCGCATGATTACACGCGAAGAGACCGAGCAGGACATCATAGCGATGAAACGCCTCAACATCAATGCAGTGCGCACATCGCATTACCCCGACAACCCCTACTTCTATGACCTGTGCGACCAGTATGGCCTGTATGTGCTCGCCGAGGCCAATGTGGAGTGCCACGGCAACTGGGACCTGAGCAAGAAGCCCGTTTTCCGCGAGGCATTTGTAGAGCGTAACGCCAACCACGTGCTGTGGATGCGCGACCATGTGTCAATATGCCTATGGTCGTTCGGCAACGAGAGCGGCAGCGGCGAGAACTTCGAATATGTTGCCAAGGCCATCAAGGCCCTTGACAAGACACGCCTCACCCACTATGAGGGTGCAAGCAAGTATGCCGACGTGAGCAGCACCATGTATGCCAGCGTCAGCTACATAGAGAGCGTGGGACGTGAGCGCCTCGGTGAAGCCAATCCCCGCCCGCACGTGCAGTGCGAGAACACCCACGCCATGGGCAACTCGATGGGCAACCAGCGCGAATACTTCGACCTCTATGAGAAATACCCCGCCCTGTGCGGCGAGTTTGTGTGGGACTTCAAGGACCAGGGCCTTAAGACCACCTACGGCAGCAACGGTGTTGAATACTGGGCCTACGGCGGCGACTTCGGCGACCGTCCCAACGACGGCAACTTCTGCTGCA
>DCGA01000088.1:8147-8564 GCA_002314465.1 bacterium UBA1790
AAGAAAGTGTACCAGCCACTTGAGTTCAAAGCCAAGGGAAACGGAGTGTATGTGATAAAAAGCAAACTCAGCTTTGCTTCAAGCGACTACCTCGACGTGAAATACACCGTGCTTGAAGAAGGCAAGGAGATTGCCCACGGCACGATAGAGCAAGCCATCGCAGCCGGTGACAGCATTGAGGTGAAGATAGACGCCCTGCCCGCCGATGCGCTTCCACAGGCCGAATACTTCATTCGCTTCAACGCATACCAAAAGGAGGCCACCTTGTGGGCCGATGCGGGCTATGAAGTGGCAGCAGAGCAAATCATGCTCAAGGGTGCTGCAAGCAAGGATGTCCTTGCCAGCAAGACTACAGGTAACGTCACCGGTGAAGACCGCGGCAAGGTGTTTGTAGTTAAGGGCACCGACTTCAAAGCA
>DCGA01000044.1:0-2460 GCA_002314465.1 bacterium UBA1790
CCGTCGCCGCGCTCGGCACGGCGGTCGTGATCACGCCCGTCTGGGAAATCACCCGCGGCAAGGACGTGATCAAGATCTCCGATCCGGAGCAGGTCCACCCGGTTCTCCAGAAGCTCTACGACCGCGTTCAGGGCATCCAGTACGGGCTTGTCGATGACAAGCACGGCTGGTGCTGCGAAGTCAAGTGAAGCGGTTTAGGGTTTATGGTTTAGGGTTTAAGGTTTAGGGTGTATAGCACTGACGTTAGACTTTAGCCAAACATAGTTTTCACAGGGTTATCGCAAGTGGGCGGTAACCCTGTTTCTTTGTCTGCACCGAGGCAAAATGCCATTAAGACGGTTGGTTTTGTGTAAAGAAATGTTAAAATCGGGCGGTATTCTGCACTTTTTGGAGTAAAACGCTTGCCAGTTGCAGGAAATGTTGTACCTTTGCAGTCGCAAACAACGCGGGATGGAGCAGTGGTAGCTCGTTGGGCTCATAACCCAAAGGTCGTTGGTTCGAATCCTTCTCCCGCTACTAAGTAAGGCTGGACATTGAGTCCGGCCTATATTTTTTGTATGGGAAGGGCAAAAGACGGCCTCTCCCTAAATCCCTCTCCTCAAGAGAGGGACTTTGCTTATGCATCAATCGGGAATAATGCTTTTGCCCTTACAGGGCGTTTTGGGGGTGTGTCCTATTACCCAGGGCGTTGCCCTGGGCTAACAGCGACATTGCGCTTTCAGCGCGCTGTTGATTCTCGCATTATTACACGACTACACAATAGTGCATTGCTATTGTTGGGCTCAGTTGGTTTGCACGTGACGACTCGAGGCTTTTCCAGTAGGCGGCGGATCACTCATTTCAAGAAATCGTTTGATATTTTGGTAGGGTATTTTATTAACTCAAGAGTTAAAAGTGCGGTCGGGAATTGGCGGGCAAAGTTTTTTTCCGTAAATTTGTAGGTTGAAAGAAAGCGAATTGAATTATGAAACGCATTGCAGTAGTGTTTGAGGGCAATATCTATCGCCAACTGGGTGTGTTTAATGCGGTTATCAACCGTGTTAAGCACCTGCAGGCGTTGCAGCCGCCCTACTCTATCGATGTGTTCATGATTCAAGGCTACGACAGCGGCCTTAACCGATGGCTTCATCGCACCCCTCGCGTGGACAGCCGACCGGCAAGCATAGAGGTTGACGGCATAACCATAAACGTACGCTGGTTCAAGCACCGCATCATCGACTCGGTGTTCCACAAGTGCATGCACCGCCAGCCCCCCGTTTACCTTGCATGGTTCGGCCGCCTTGCCGACGAACTGAAAGACTATGACCTGATAAGCGCCCATGACCGCATTGCAGGAACGGCAGCGAGCATAGCAGCCGAGCGTTACGGCATGCCGCTGTACATCACCTGGCACGGTGCAAGCATCTACACCGACCCCATCCACGACATGCTGCGCCGCAAGGTTACTTGCGAGTTGCTTCACAAGTCCGTGTGCAACTTCTTCGTGAGCAAGGGTTTGGAGAACTGTGCAAGACAACTCACCGACGGTTTCCCTGCCAAGGTTCTGCTCAACGGAGCCGGCGAGGAGTTTTACAAGTTTGACGACGAAACGCGCACCAGCCTTAAGGCTGAAAACGGTGTTGCCCAAGGGCACAAGGTGGTTGCATTCGTAGGCCGCATGGACGCGGTGAAAAATGTAAAACTGCTACCCGAGATTTTCGAACGTATCACGCAAGGCTACCCGGGAGGAATAGACTTCTGGACACTGGGTGACGGCCCGTTCGAGGACGAGGTGAAGCAGTTGTTTGACAACAAGAACCTCAACGTGAAGATGTGGGGACGCGTACCTGCCAAGCAGATGCCGCAGTTCATGAACAGCATAGACGTGATGGTACTTCCCAGCACAGTAGAGGCTATATCTCTTGCCGCGATTGAAGCCGTGAAATGCGGTGCCAATGTAGTGGCGAGCAATGTAGTGGGAACTGCTGAAGCCGTGGGCGTAGAGAATACCGTACCCCTTGACGAGAATCTGCCCCAGGCCATGGCATCTCGCGCAATAGAGATGCTTGAGGGCAAGGTTGAACAGCAACTGCCCCCCGAGGTGAGTTGGGAAGCAACCGCTAAGATTGAGAATGAGGTCTATTGTAAAAGGTTAAAAGGTTAATGGGTTAATGGGTTAATCTTTTACATCAATATATAAACAGATATTATGGCAGAGTTTGCTGACGTATTATTGCCACTGTCGATACAGGGCACCTACACATACCGCATTCCACCCACGCTATCGCCGTGTGTGGGAAGCCGTGTGCTTGTACCCCTGGGACGCAAGAAGTTCTATACAGCGATTGTGGTAATGCTTCACGACCGCAAACCGGTGGGCTATGAGGTGAAGGATATACTTAGCGTACTCGACAACTATCCCATAGTGCGCCATCCCCAGCTTAAGTTCTGGGACTGGCTTGCCGATTACTATCTGTGTAC
>DCGA01000044.1:2478-6567 GCA_002314465.1 bacterium UBA1790
CCGGGCGAAGTCTACAAGGCTGCCATACCATCGGGGTTAAAAGTTGAGAGCGAGACATTTATCAGCCCCAACCCTGACTTTGAGGAGGAGACTCCCGGCACACTTACCGACCGCGAAAAAGTCATCCTTGACTTCACTGCACAGCGAGGCCGCCTCCAGATAAGCGAGATAACCACCGCCACCGGCTTCAAGAACGTTGAGGGCATTGTGAGCCGCCTACTCGACATGGGCGCAATCCATGTGAGCGAGCGCGTGGTGGACAATTACCGTCCGCGCACCGAGACCTGCGTGAAACTCACTATCGAACAGAACGACGAAGACAGTCTACACGGTTTCTTTGACCAAGTAAAGCGAGCCCACAAACAAGAGCAACTGCTGCTCGCCTACCTCGACCTGTCGCGCTGGTTCACAAAGGACAAAGCCCCTCTCGAAGTAACCAAAGAGGCTCTGCTGCAACGCTCAGAGGTCACATCGGCTGTTCTTAGCGCGGCTGTTGCAAGGGGAATCTTCGCAACCTACAAACGCGAGATAAACCGCTTTGCGTCGCTGGGCCGGGGACTAATTGACCCACCCACACTGAGCGACGAACAGAAACGAGCCTACGGCGAAATACTGCGTTCATTCAGGGAAAAGGACATCACCCTGCTGCACGGGGTCACCTCAAGCGGCAAGACATCGATATACATGCACCTCATCAAGGATGCACTCGAGGCGGGCAAACAGGCACTGTATCTTGTGCCCGAAATTGCCCTTACCACACAGCTCACACGCCGACTGAAGGCTGTATTTGGCGACAAACTGCTCATCTATCATTCTAAGTTCAGCGACAACGAGCGTGTGGACATATGGCGCAAACTGTTGCTCAGCAACGAGCCGTGCGTGGTTATCGGTGTGCGCTCGTCGGTGTTCCTGCCCTTCGGCAAACTCGGCATCGTTATCGTCGACGAGGAACATGAGTCGAGTTACAAACAGCAAGATCCAGCCCCACGATATAACGGCCGCAATGCCGCCATGGTGCTTGCAAGTATGCATGGCGCCAAGACACTGCTTGGCTCGGCAACGCCCTCTATAGAAGTGTATTACCGCGCTCTGGGCGGACAATACGGACACGTGGAACTGCTCACACGATATGAAGGCATCCAGATGCCCAAGGTAAAGGTAATCGACACCAAGCAAGCCCGCAAGCGCCACGAGATGAACGGTATGTTCTCGCACGAACTTGTGGCAATGTGCCGACACGCCCTCAGGGACGGCGAACAGGCCATCCTGTTCCAAAACCGCCGCGGATATGCCCCCATGGTGCGCTGCAAGGAATGCGCATGGGTGCCCACCTGCGAGAACTGTGACGTGACACTCACCTACCACAAGTACACACGCAGCCTCACATGCCACTATTGCGGTTACACGATGACCCTGCCCAACCTGTGCCCCACTTGCGGCCAGCCCGGCATTGAAATCTACGGCTACGGCACCGAGCGCATCGAGGACGACATCGAGACCATCTTCCCCGGTGAAAAGATATCGCGCATGGACCTTGACACCACCCGCAGCAAGACATCATACGACCGCATCATCGATGAGTTCTCGTCGCACAAGACCAATATCCTTGTGGGCACACAGATGGTTACCAAGGGACTGGACTTTGACGCCGTGAGCATCGTGGGCATCCTTAATGCCGATACGATGATACGCTTCCCCGACTTCCGTTCTCACGAAAGAGCATTCGACATGATGGAACAGGTGGCAGGACGTGCAGGACGAGCCCACAAGCAAGGGCAGGTGGTGATACAGACCAGCGAGCCCAACCACCCTGTAATTGACTATGTGGTGAAACACGACTACAAGGGATTCTATGAGATGGAACTCGCCGAGCGACAGCGCTATGGCTATCCCCCGTTTGCACGCATCATAAACATTTACCTCAAGCATCGCGACGACGCCATAGTGGGCGAAATGGCAGTGCGCTACAGCAACATGCTGAGGCAGGTGTTCTCTACCCGCGTACTCGGCCCCGAGGCACCGTCGGTACCGCGCGTGCAAAACCTGTACATACGCCAGATAGTGCTAAAGATGGAAATACAAGCATCCATGCCCAAGGTCAAGAAGATACTGCGCAACATCTACGAGCAGATGATAGATGCCGATGCGCGCATGAAGAATGTGCGTCTATACTACGATGTAGACCCGGTATAAACACAACAATCACAATGAGAAAGCCCCAGGCAGATATCTGTTTGGGGCTTCTTGTATTATTAAAAATTGAGAAGACGAATGTGGGCGCGAGTGTATTTCATGTCGTAGCGCGTGAAGTGCCACCACTCACGGCTAAAAGTGGTGAAGCCATTGCTTGTGAGGACTGCGCGCAGCAGCAGACGGTTGCGCAAAGCCCGTTCTGAAATTCTGCCGTTACGCACAAGCGCCCTTTCGTTGGTAATGTGGGCATCGGCCGAGAAAGTGTCGAACGGGGTGCCCATATCCACAGGTTTGCCGCGAAAAGTAAGACCAATATCAACCGCTATGCCATAGTTGTGGGGTCCGCCACGATGTGGGCGCGCAACATACTTCTGGTTAGGAGTCCCCGCCACAGCATTCCACATGATGCGCTGTACGCTCACAGGACGTGCCGCGTCATAGATTATGAAGCCGAACTGTTTATCGATGCGCCTGAGCCTCAACAGCGCATTTTTTAGTGATTTTGCTGCATCGGGATGCAGATAGGCGGTCTTGAAATCGCCATACATGTTGCGATGCACGAAATTGTCGGTCGTGGCATACTTAAGGTCGACCGAGATGCCGGGGCCAAGGGTGGACACATCAACCAGGTTATACTGTTTGATGTGGTCATAGAAAGAGGCAGTTTGCGCCCCTACCGCGGTAGAGATGCAAACTGCCAATATCGTTGCAACGAATAAGCGCTTCATGAAGTGCGGTTATTCGAATATGCCCTCAAACGCCTGGGAGTCGCCACCTCCGCCACCGGCTTCACCTCCGCCACCACCATAGTATTGGAGTTCGCCATTGCAAGCACTAAATCCATCGGGGAATCTAAACTTGGTATTGGTATTGTACGGGAGAGATTTGTCCTTATAAACCTGTTGCATGAACATACCGTAAACAGGTGCTGAGACAGAGCCACCGGCTCCGGCATTACGTATATAGCGTTCCTCACCGCCAATCCATACACCGGTTACAAGTTCGGGGGTATAAGCCATGAACCAACCGTCGCTGTTATCGTTGGTAGTACCTGTCTTACCAGCGGTCTGTGCACCACTAAGGTATCCCTTGATTACAGCACCGGTACCGGCCTCCACAACGTTCATCATCATGTCGACCATCTTGTAAGACGAGTCATCGCTCATCACCTGGGTGTGTTGCGGCAAGAACTCTGCTACCACGTTGCCACGGTTATCGCATATACGAGTCACGTAGATGGGATCTACACGCATACCACCATTAGCAAATGCCGAATAAGCAGCAACCATCTCGCGCAGTGTGATTTCGCATGCACCAAGGCTGAGAGAAGGTGTGGGGTCAAGGTAACTGGTGATACCGAATGAATGCATCCAGTTGGCCAAATCAGAAGGAGAGAATACATACTCGCCGCGTTCTTCAATCCAATTGGGCGAAGTACCCTTCATGAAACCAGCCGAGATAGAGTTAATAGAGCTTGTGAGCGCGCTTTTCAGCGTCATTGAACCACCCACACCCTTGGGCATCCACACATCGTTGTACCACTTAACCGCAGGCTGACCGCCGGGGCGAACAGAACAAGGAGTGAGACCACCATTCTGGATAGCATAAGAATAAACGTAAGGCTTAACGGTAGAACCAATCTGACGACGGCCCTTTGAAACCATATCATACTTGAAGAAACGGAAATCTGGACCACCCACATAGGTCTTAACATAACCTGTCACGGGATCCATAGACATTGTTGCACCGCGCATATAAGCCTTAGCACACAGCATAGAATCGAGGGGTGACATGTGAGCGACATAATCGCCATCGTAACTGAACATGCGCACATCGGTGGGCGTGTTGAAGTTCTCCATAATCTCGGCCTCACTCTTACCGGCAGCCTTGAGCGCC
>DCGA01000044.1:6599-10766 GCA_002314465.1 bacterium UBA1790
GAGCGCCTGGTAACGGTCGGAACGATGGATGGCTGCACGAATGAGCTTAGCCTTCATG
Source organism: bacterium UBA1790 (assembly GCA_002314465.1). GTDB lineage: Bacteria > Bacteroidota > Bacteroidia > Bacteroidales > Muribaculaceae > Sodaliphilus. Next base: position 6,658 of record DCGA01000044.1, read on the forward strand.
TTGGCATCAACCGAGTAAGGATTCTTCTTGTTCTTGGTGTACTTCTTGAGTTGACCGGTGAGTGCATTCTCGGCATATTGCTGCATGCGGGCATCGATGGTAGTGTAAATCTTGAGGCCATCGGTGTAGATATCGTAGTAAGAGCCGTCGGCCTTCTTGTTCTTGTTGCACCATCCGAAGAGAGGATTGGTTTCCCAAGCCACCGAGTCATCATAGAACTGCTGCAGGTTCCACTTGGGATAATTCTTGCGCTCGGGGCGTTGTGCGGTCATCACACGGCGCAGTTCCTCGCGGAAGTAGGGAGCAATACCGTCGTTGTGGTCTACCTTGTGGTAATAGAGCGTGAGCGGCTGAGCCTTGAGGTTGTTGCACTCGGCCTGGCTGAGGTAGCCAGCCTTGACCATCTGCTCAAGAACCACGTTGCGGCGCTCACGGGTGCGCTCGTTGTAACGAACGGGGTTGTAATAAGAAGGATTCTTGCACATACCCACAAGTGTAGCCGACTCAAGGAGCGAGAGTGTAGAAGGCTCCTTGCCGAAATAGACAAACGCAGCCGACTTGATACCAACAGCATTGTTGAGGAAGTCAAACTGGTTGAAGTACATCTTCACGATTTCGTCCTTGGTATAGTAACGCTCGAGTTTCACCGCGATAACCCACTCGATGGGTTTTTGCAGTGCGCGCTCAAAGATTCCGTTAGACTCGGGCGAATAGAGCTGCTTAGCCAACTGCTGTGTGATGGTACTGCCACCACCGGCGCTTGTGTTACCCATGATGATGCGCTTAACGACCGAACGGCCAAGTGCACGCAGGTCGATACCGCTGTGGCTGTCAAAGCGGACGTCCTCGGTAGCCACCAGAGCATTGCGCAGGTGCGGAGACAACTGGTCAAAGTCCACATAGACGCGGTTTCCCTTACTGCGGTAGAAACGTCCCATTTCCTCGCCACCTGCACACAGGATGGTAGAAGCGAACTTATCGGTGGGGTTCTTCAGTTGGTCGATTTCGGGAGTATAACCGATAACACCGTTGTAGATGAGTACAAACAGCAGCACGATAAATCCCATGAAAATGCCAAAACCGGTCCACATTTTCCTCGCGATAGAGGCACTGCGGGCAGCGATGGCAGCATTATTCTTCTTATTGCTCATATAAAGGTTTCTTGCGGCAAAAAGCCGTATAATTAGTTCTTAATGTCACTTGGTTGCGGCGCAAGCGCCGATACACACCATATCAACTTGCAAATATACAATTAAATTTCCTATATGGCAAGGAAATGGGGCACTTTTCGCGCGTGCGCACGTAGAAATGGCGTCAACCGACACCTCCACAAGCCACTTGAGGCGCTACATAAAACAGAAAAGCACCGTGGCCATGAGGTCGCGGTGCTTTGTGCTATTGATGGCGCACAGGGCGTCAATCTTCGTTTTTACTCTTGCGCAAGCGCTCTTCTTTCTTAGAGCTTGCGCTGTTGGTGTCTTTCTCTTCCTTGGTATCAATCTCGTTGTGGTCACGGTCAAATACCTTGTACTCGAGATAGGCGAGCGACTGGTCGGGCATAATCTTGAACTTGCGTCCATATTCCCTGCGCCACTTGCCGTACTCGCTGAAGAGCACGCCTTTCTTAAGATAAGCGTCGACATAAGGATGTACATACATAATAAAGTTCTTAACCCCCAACGAGTTGATAAGATAATCAATCTTATCCTTCAGCTTGTCGGTAAAAAGCAGGGAGGGCTGAATCTCACCCTTACCTCCACACGAAGGGCAGGTCTCAGCTGTCACGATATCGAGGGCAGGCCTTACGCGCTGACGCGTGATTTGCATAAGTCCGAACTTGCTAAGCGGCAAGATGTTGTGACGAGCCTTGTCCTTGGTCATCACTTCTCGCATGTGCTCGAGGAGTTGCTGGCGGTGCTCGGCCTTGGCCATATCGATGAAGTCGATAACAATGATACCACCCATGTCGCGCAGACGGAACTGACGCGCAATTTCCTCGGCCGCAAGCAGATTGACATTGAGAGCGTTGCTCTCCTGGTCGGTCGAACTCTTAGACCTGTTACCCGAGTTGACATCTATGACATGCATAGCCTCGGTGCTTTCTATAATTATGTATGCTCCCGACTTAAATGAAACCGTTTTGCCAAACGACGACTTGATTTGCCTTGTAATGCTAAACTTGTCGAAGATGGGCATGTCGTCGCTATACAGCTTAACGATATCAGTGCGATCGGGTGCGATTAGGCTCACATAGTTGTGAATCTGGTCAAAGACCTCAGCGTCATTCACATGTATGCTCTCAAAGTCGGGGTTAAAGATGTCGCGAATTTCTCCCACCGCACGGCTTTCTTCCTCGTAGAGGAGAGTGGGTGGTGCCGCAAACTGGAACTTTGCGACTGCGTCTTCCCAACATTTAATCAGAACATTGAGTTCTGTATTCAGTTCGGCTGCACGTTTATTTTCGGCCGATGTACGGATAATTACCCCGAAATTCTTGGGCTTGATACTCTCGATGAGCCTTCTAAGCCTCATTTTCTCGCCATGGTCTTTAATCTTTTGCGATACCGATATCTTGTTGTTGAAAGGAATGAGGACGAGGAAACGTCCGGTAAAACAGATTTCGGTAGTAAGTCGCGGTCCCTTGGTCGAGATGGGTTCCTTGGCAACCTGCACAATAAGTTCCATGCCCTGAGTGAGAACGTCGCTCACCGCGCCATGTTTGTCCATGTCGGGCTGTAACTTCAATTGAGAGATGCTCTGGGGTTTCTTTTCAGTATTTTCACGAACCGACTTGATGTATTGAGCATATGTTGTGAACTGCGAGCCTAAATCAAGGTAATGCAGAAACGCATCCTTGTCATATCCCACATTAACGAATGCGGCATTGAGTCCGGGCATGAGTTTCTTAACCTTGGCAATGTAGAGGTTGCCCACGGCATAGGAAGCATCTCGCGTTTCCTTTTGCAGCGACACCAGCCTGCCGTCTTCGAGCAGCGCGGTCGAGATGTCGGAGGGCGTTACATCAACTACTAGTTCACTTCTCATCGCAGAAGGGGATTCTGTCAAATAATCACTGTGCTCTCTTGCACAGCGTTTTTAGGACCTATTCATAAAAACGAAAAACAAACCCATGAAAGAGCGCGTACAAGACATCGCCATTCATGCCGTTTGTTCTCCGTGTTCTATGACATAAAATCTTGATGAAAGTTGTCGTCAGCGACAATTATTTCTTAGTCTTATGACGATTCTTTCTAAGTCTTTTTTTGCGCTTGTGCGTAGACATTTTGTGTCTTTTATGCTTCTTTCCGTTTGGCATAATAACTTAGTTTTGAATGTTAATTATATTGTTTTGTTATCTCGTTGGCTAAAAGATTAGTCCTTAACCTGCTCCATGAACACCTTAGCGGGCTTGAAAGCGGGGATCTTGTGCTCGGGGATGATGATAGTTTGGTTCTTAGAGATGTTGCGAGCAGTCTTCTGAGAACGAGTCTTAACGATGAAGCTACCGAAACCGCGGAGGTAAACGTTTTCACCCTCTGCAAGAGATACCTTAACTGATTCCATGAACTTTTCTACTGTTACGAGAACCGATGCCTTGTCGATACCTGTTGATTTAGCGATTTCGCTAACGATGTCTGCTTTAGTCATTGTTTTTTTAAAATTTTGTTATTGTTTTGTTAATAAAATACATATGGAAACCACGTGACTCTCCTGTTATAACGCTATATATCAGCACATTAAGTGCCTATACGGGCGTTTTAGAGGTAAGTCCTCGCGATTTGGTTGTGCAAATATCGCACTTTTTTTTGAATTAAGTGCTATAATTCAGTGATTTTTATCATTTTTTTGCTCAAAAAATTATTTTTTGCCGTTTTGCTTACAAAAAAGCAAAGCAATGCGCAAATCATTCCACCTAAATATATTAACTTTGTGCCTATGAATGTATTTGAACTAATCAGCACTCTGACTTCTACTATTAGTTCCTTGTGTATTCCAAATACATATGTTTAATCGAAGTCAATATTTTATTAATCTTTTAAAAATATAGGAGAAACAAAAAATGGCAGATCTAAATTCTCTTGTCCAGATTGACCTGAACCGCGCTGCTG
>DCGA01000044.1:10795-12177 GCA_002314465.1 bacterium UBA1790
GGTGGTAGTACTTTTACCGGTACTCAAGCACTAGAAAAGGATGACAAGCCAAAGCGCGTATCATGGGATATTGCATGTTTTAAGGATGGTGATAAGGTGAAAGTACCTGCACTTCCTCAAGACGATCCTACAACTGCAAACCAATGGCTCGCTGTTCCCATTTCTAAGGGCGGTGACCCTGTCCTTCGTGTGCTTTGTGAAGTAACAAACGGTGAAAGCGAACCCACAGTAAAGAACCTGTTTGCAGGTACTCTTACTAAGAGTGCACGCAACCGTGATACTGGTGCAATCGTACACGTTGGTGGTACAATTGTCAATCTTTTGGCAAATTGTGCGACTAATGTAGATGTATGGAAGGCTGTTGCAGGTAAGACTCTAGTATTTAAGAGTCACACCACAGTTCCCGTACTTAAGCGTTCGTTTACTGGCGGTGCAGACCGACAAACGACTACGGACGTATGGACCATTGACGTTGAGTAAGTTCGTGGTTTTTTGCACCAGGATTTAGCGTCTATGATTGGTCTGAAGACAACGGCTCTACTGTTAGTAATGATAGTGGCGTCTATTATGTAAGTAATTGGAAATCAAAAAAAGGGGAGGGAAGGAGGAGGCAAATTACCCCCTCCTTTACACCCCTGATTTCATAAATTACTACATAATTCGCAGTCTTTAAGGTTTTAAAAGGCTTAAACACAGTACAATAAGATGAACAGCAAAGACAGCATGCTGACGGGAATAACAACCGTCTTTATTGACATCGACGACACATTGTGGTGGTTCACCGAGAACAGCAAGGTGGCATTTCGCCACACTTACGACGTGATGAACGTGAGCGAAATCGAGCCTTGTTACGAGCGTTTCCACGACATATACCTCGAGGAAAACAGCCGCCTGTGGGACTTGTACCACCACGGCAAAATCGAGAAAGACTTCCTTGTGAGCGAGCGATTCCGCTTTGTTCTCGACGCTGTGGGCTACAAGGGCGACTGCCTGGCACTGGCCGAGAAACTCAACGAGGAATATCTGTCGCACCTCGCTACCCTACCCCTCATCGTTCCCGGATCGCTCGACCTGGTGAAGCGGCTCACGGCACAAGGCTACGAGGTAAACACGCTGAGCAACGGTTTCAAGGGGGTGCAGCACCGCAAACTCGAGAGCGGCGGTCTATTGCAATACATCACCCATGTGGTGTTGAGCGACGACTGCGGTATCACCAAACCCATGCGCGGCATATTTGACTATGCGTTGCAGGTGACCGGAGCCGAGGCAAGCAAGTGTGTGATGATAGGCGACAACCCCGAAGCCGACATCAAGGGCGCGCACGACGCAGGTTGGCGCACAATATACTTCAACCTCAAGAACAAACCGGCCATTGAGGGTAC
>DCGA01000044.1:12217-12400 GCA_002314465.1 bacterium UBA1790
TCGACGAGATAATGTAGAGAGCCGAGGCAAAAAATTTTGACAAAACGCAGTTTTTAGTTACCTTTGTAAAAAATTACAGGTATAATGACCGAAGAACAGAGACTCCAGTTAATGGAAGAAGTGGTGAAGATGCTCAAGACCGTCTTCGACCCCGAGATGCCCGTGGACGTATATAGTCTGGGG
>DCGA01000044.1:12420-13408 GCA_002314465.1 bacterium UBA1790
TAGATATAGATGATGATGCCGCTGTGAATATCGACATGACGCTCACGGCGCCCAACTGCCCTGCCGCCGACTTCATCTTTGAAGACATACGCATCAAGGTAGAGGGCATTGAAGGCATCAAGAGCTGCACCGTGAACCTGGTGTTTGAACCCGAGTGGGACATCCGCATGATGACCGACGAGGCACGCCTGGAACTGGGCATGATGTAGACAATAACGACAACTAAAGATGAAGAAAGCCTATTTCATAAGCGACCTGCACCTGGGTGCCAGTTACATTACCAACCATCGCGAGCACGAAGCACGCGTGGTAAGGTTCCTCGACAGCATTGCCGCCGATGCTTCCCACCTATACCTGCTTGGCGACATACTCGACTACTGGTATGAGTACCGCAGCGTGGTACCCCGCGGCCATGTGCGCTTCTTCGGTGCGCTGGCACGCCTCGCCGACGCCGGCGTGGAAATCACCTGGCTTACCGGCAACCACGATGTGTGGCTGTTTGACTATCTGCGCGACGAGATAGGCCTCACCGTGCTCAAGGAAAAAACCGAACTCGACATCATGGGGCACCGCTTCTTTATCTCGCATGGTGACGACGTGGGTTACCAACGCCCCATGTACCGATTCATGCGGTGGTGTTTCTATAATCCCGTGTGCCAGTGGCTGTATGCATCCATTCACCCGCGATGGACACACGCCATTGCCGCAGGGTGGTCGGCCGACAACCGCACAACCCGCCGCAAGAAAATGCATACCGACAAGGTGCAGCAATCCATGAAGCAGAGCCGCGACAACCTGCGCGCTTTTGCCGAGGAACATGCCAACGCCCATCGCGATATTGAACACTATGTATTCGGTCACTTGCATGTGGCACAGCACGATGTCATTAACGACAACGGAACCACGATGACCGTGCTTGGCGACTGGATAGAAAAATTCACATACGCAGAGTTTGACGGCACCACCCTTGAACTCAAGAAACAAGAAC
>DCGA01000044.1:13464-15586 GCA_002314465.1 bacterium UBA1790
AACCCTACTATGTTTAGCATGCTGTTATGCAGTTGCCTGGGCTGACACTTTTACCGAAAGCGGTATAAATTACCTCACATTGAGTGATAACACTGTAGCAGTGACAACGGGTACCTATAGCGGTACAATCACTGTGCCTCAAACAGTGAGCCACGGCGGTACATCCTACACTGTTACCGAGATAGGCGACTCGGCATTTTTCAAGTGTACCGAGGTCACAGCCGTAACCATCCCCCAAACAATAACACGCCTGGGAAAACGTTCGTTATATAAAACAGCAATAACAGAATTTACCATCACCAAAAATGTAACTGAACTGGGAGTATCTTGTTTCTATGGTTGCACGAGCCTGAATACGCTCAATTACAATGCAACTAATTGTACATTTACCAATTATGCGTCATTTACCCAGTTTGAAAACTGCAAAATCAGCGTCATCAACATCGGCAATGATGTAGAAGTGTTGCCCAACGGTTTGTATTATTACTATACGGGAGACGAGATTACCATACCATCACAGATAACCAAGATTAACAATAGTGCCTTCTATGGTTGCAAAACATTGAAAAAGGTAAATTACAATGCCACTAACTGTGAAGACCTTACCTCCACTCCGTTCAAATCCTCTCTGTCGAAAACTATAGAAGAGTTTAATATAGGTGAAGGAGTTGAGAGATTACCAGGTTATATCCTTAACGGTGTTGTTTCCATAAATAGCATCAAATTCCCTTCAACATTAAAATCGATTGGGAAGTATGCGTTGAATGAATGTACCGGTATCACATCGGTAGAATTCAACCCGTCACTGACGAGCATCGAGAGCTATGCATTTGCCAAGTCGGGACTTACTAAAGTTACTATTCCCGAAGGTATCACAAGCATAGGCTCATGCGCCTTTAGAAGTTGCAAATCCCTTACCCAGGTCATATTTAACGCAACTAATTGCGAAAACCCTAAAGGCGAAAACTATAGGTGGTTTGCAGATTCTCCAGTAGAAAGCATTACGTTTGGCCCCAAGGTCACACAAATCCCCAGTTACATTGCTTATGAGAATCAAAATCTCACGACATTTGAGATTCCTTCTCACATCGTATCTATCGGAAATTATTCATTTACCCTAAGTGGTCTTATGAGCATTACAATACCACGTCAAATCACATCAATTGGTTCACATGCTTTCAGTTCTTGCGCATCACTAACAGACGTGTATTATAATGCCGACAGTTGTGCAAGTGCTACAGGAACGTCGGGCAGCATGTTTTACGGAAGCAATGTAAATAACTTTGTGATTGGTGATAATGTTCGCCACATTCCCGGTTACATATTATATCGTGTAAAAGCGCTTGAGTCAATCACTATTCCCGAAAACGTAAGCTCGATAGGTAAAAACCCGTTCGGTTATGATGAGAACCTACGAGAAGTAACATTCAACGCCAAGAGATGTGTTGCCGACCCACCTATAACCAACTCAATAAATGCATGGTTTGGCGACACCCACCTTTATAAACTCCACATAGGGGACAAGGTTGAGTTAATTCCCGAGTACCTTGCATATAACCAAGATTCCATATATGAATACAACATTCCCGAGTCGGTAAAGGAGATAGGCAGATATGCGTTCTACTCATGCGCCCAGTTGAAAAAGATAGAACTGCCACGCAAAATCGAAAAGATAGGCAACTACGCATTCTACAACAACATGGAAATGACCGGAGACGTGTTTATACCCATAACACTAACATCGTTAGGCAAGTACATTATTTCAATGTGCGATAACATAGGTGACATTATTTGTGAAGCGCCTGTTGCCTCCCCCACCGATACATACACCTTCGGCGACAGAATTCATAGCACCAAATGGCTTGTAGTGCCACGTTGCTCAGCCCAGTCGTACAAGGCCGCAGAGGGATGGAAGCGTTTCAGGTACCGTATCAATGACGTTACCGGCGAGGGTGATATCGACGTGAGCGATGTTAACCGCATCATCAACACAATTCTCATGGGTGCCGACGACGAAGTGACCAAGGCCTGCGATGTTGACGGTTCGACAGCTGTCGACGTGAGCGATGTTAACATGGTGATTACCTACATGTTGAAACATTAACCTTAATTCCGCAACACT
>DCGA01000167.1:0-1429 GCA_002314465.1 bacterium UBA1790
CTATGAAGGCTGCTGCTAACGAGTCTTTCGGTTACACTGAGGACCAGATCGTTTCTTCTGACATCATCGGCATGAAGTTCGGTTCACTCTTCGATGCAACTCAGACAATGGTTAGCAAGGTTGACGAGGACACTTACCAGGTACAGGTTGTTTCTTGGTACGACAACGAGAACTCTTACACTTCTCAGATGGTTCGCACTATCAAGTACTTCTCAGAGGTTAAGTAATCGACCGAGCAATACTTTTTGCAAAATAACAGAGTCGCTCCTGCACACCGCAGGGGCGATTCTTTTTTTTCCCCTTACCGCCTAACATTTCCTAAAAAATGTTGCTAAATTTGGCAGGACGGGCAATTGGTTGTAATTTTGCCACATCAACCAAGACTCAACAGATATGAAAAAGATACTTACAACGCTCGCATGCGCCGCATTGGCACTCTGTGCCGTGGCACAAGACGAGAGCGACATAAGCAAACTGCAACTGGGTATGCAAGCCGGTGTGGGATACATGACCACCATGGGCGACCTCAACAACAACTTCGGCGGTGGTGTGGAGTTTACTGCCGGTTTTACTGCCGACTACAGCAAACTGCGCCTCAAGGCCGACTTGTCGTACTGCCAGCCCAAATTCAACAAGACCAACATGTTTGACATCAAGGACGAAGCGGGACGCGACGCACAAATCAACTCCAAGACCAACCCCACACAGTTATCGGTGGGCGTACAGTTGGGTTACAAGGTGTGGCAGAACCGCCGCATCTCGGTCACCCCTGCAGCGGGTGTGTTCTACACCCACTATGCCTGGGACCTGAGCGACATTGAGTGGAGCAAGGACGATGAGGGCAATGACGTGGTTAAGGTTACCGACCGCCACGACGTATCAAGCAGCAACGTGTCGTGGATGGCAAGTGTGGACGTGGACATCAAACTGCACGAGCGCACCACCACCGAACCGTTCTTCCTCAACCACCGCTACTCGCGCCTTTCCACCTATCTGCGCGTGACTCCTTGGGTTGCCGGCGGCAAACTCAAGAAAACCGTGCCCAGTGTGAGCGGCATGTATGCCGGCGTTACAGTGCGCGTAACCGGTTTCATGCAGTCATTGGGATTCTGACAAACCGAAGACAATAAAACAGCAGCACCCGGGGCAACGGCCTCGGGTGCGTTGTTTATACCTATAAGGACAATGCCTTATTTATAGAATGTAATCCAATTGGTGCAAAAACGGCATTTGTCGATGCGAGGATGAATCTCATGCACCTCGCCCTTGTCGTCGCGCCACCACGAGTGGTTCCAGCCACTACCCATATCAAGGTAGAGGGCGTGTGTGACACCATAGCCCACAAGGCGACGAACAAACACCTCATACTCAACGCTGCCGCGCGAATCGACGATGCACAGGCGGCCGTCTTTCTCGCACAGGGCGCGGT
>DCGA01000167.1:1468-2480 GCA_002314465.1 bacterium UBA1790
CCGGTTCACCGTCGCGCACCACCACAGCCTGGCCGAAGCCCATGCCACCGGCGGCGGCAGCCTCGTCGAGGGCGGCGCTGTAGTCGCCCATCACAAAGAGCCACTTGCCATCGGCCCAGGTGAAAGCACCGCTGTTGTCCTTGCATGCAGCACCGGCATAGCGCTTACCTGCGCTCACATGGTCACCGTCGATATTGGTATGCGCAAACTCGTCGAGCAGTTGGCTTGTAAATGCAGCCTCACAGCAAAGCACCACATCGGTCTCGCTCTGGGCGGGCATAGTACCGCACACCAGATCAATGCGCGTAAAGGAGGGATAATAAGCGATGACCTCGGCGGTCGAGTCGATTGCGATTGTGTTCATGTCATTAACGCGACTTTGGCCGTTGCCGGTGAGGGCAGCAGCCAAAAGCAATATAGTAATTACGTTCCTTAGTTTCATTATTTTTTCTTTTTCTCCTCGGCAAACTTATTGGGGTACTCGAGTGCCACTCGCGGACGGCGCATTGCCCTAACCACGAGCCAAACTCCCAAAGCGATGAAAGGAATGCTGAGCAACTGACCCTGGTCGATGCCCCAAGTGGCACGCATCTCAATCTCCCACAGCTCCTGCACGTTCTTGATATACTCGATGAAGAAACGTGAGCCGAAGATGCCTATCATGAACACGCCGAAGAGGAAGCCCTCGCGCTCCTGCGCATTCTTGCGCCAGTAGAGCCACATGCACAGGGCAAAGGTGATAAGGTAGCATGCTGCCTCATATAGTTGCGTGGGATGGCACGGAGCAGTGAAGACAGGCTCGGCACCATGCATATAGGCACCTATGTTGTCAATGAAGCGGAAACCCCAGGGCATGGTAGTCTCGCCACCGTAAATCTCGTGGTTGAACAGATTACCGAAGCGGATGAGCGCAGCAACAAATCCCACAGGAACCACAAGGCGGTCGAATGTCCACAGCATGGGTTTCTTGGTCACGAAACGGCTGTAGAAGAATATCGCAATCATGATGCCC
>DCGA01000167.1:2497-9760 GCA_002314465.1 bacterium UBA1790
CGCTCGCGAGTCCACCCTGCCATATCTTTACTATCTCGCCCAGATGCTGGCTGTAGTAGGCCCAGTCGTAAAACAGGACATGGCCCAGGCGTGCACCCACTATGGTAGCAACCACCACATAGACGAAGAGCGAGCCCACCCATTTCTCGGGGGCGCCCTCGTGCTTGAAGATGCGCGACATTATTTCATAGCCCACCAGGAAACCGATGGCAAACATCAATCCGTACCAACGAACGGTCAAAAAGCCATCAAAGAGATTGGGATTGGCCGTCCAAGTAATATAACCAAGCATATTTTATCAGTCGTTTTTCGTTATGTAACGCAAAGTTACAACTTTTTTGTGAACTTAGAGAAATTGACACTGCGAAAGCAAGCAAAATAGTAAAATTTTCGCGCACATGTGCCCTTATCCTGTGACAAAGCCTACACACCGCCCGCCGTTGCAGCCACAGGCATTGCCAAAGTATTCCCAAAAGAAGTAAAAAATAGCAAAATGCAAGCAAAAGCACTCAAAATAGCCCGAATAACTTTGTTATTTCGTGATTTCTTTTTATATTTGCATACAATATATAGAAATATGGAAAAGACTTGTCCCCGATGTGGTAAAGTGGTCGTGGTTTCGGCCGAAGAACTGGCGATGCGCGAGGGTGTTGCGGTGTGTCCGCAGTGCCTTGCCGTCTTTGACATGGACGGAAATGTTCACCAGCACCAGGCCAATACCAAGACACGACAAGCCGCAACCGAAGTTGATGAGACACCCGTCCACGCTGCACAACCCGTTATTTCACAGGCATACACAGCAGTGGCGCCCGAGGCCTACCACTATTGCCCCGAGTGCGGCAAGCCATTGCCCGGCAGCGTGAAATTCTGCCCCTATTGCGGCATTAGGCTTGCAGCTCCCACTGCACCTGCACCACGAACGCAAGTAGCACCTGTTGCAAGCACACCGGCAACCGTAGATACATCGGCAACCGCAGCACAACACGAAGAAGAACGCCAACTGCCGCCCGCTGCCAAGTGGGCACCTGTGTTCCCGACCGTGCATTACCGCATGCGCAAGTGGGGCTCGGGACCGGCAAGCCTACGAGCACACTTTGTGGGCTACAGCGCCATCATCGTGCTGCTGGCAATCTTCGTCTTCATCGTGTACCAGGGCATGCTCATCAGCGACTGAACCCATAAAACAACCGATTTACTAACATAACACATAAAACAAGAAACCTTAATCCTTAAAGAAATGAATAAAAACCGTTATTGCGTAATAATGTGCGGTGGCGTGGGAAGCCGTTTCTGGCCCTATAGCCGCACCAATCTGCCCAAGCAGTTCATTGACTTCTTTGGCACTGGCAAGAGCCTGCTGCAGATGACCATCGAGCGCATCCAGGGCATCGTCCCCGACGAGAATATCATAATGATGACCAACGCACAGTATGCCGGCATCATCGCCGAGCAACTGCCCCAGTTGCGTCCCGAGCAGATTCTGCTCGAACCCGCACGCCGCAACACCGCTCCGTGCATTGCATGGGCTGCATGGCACATCAAATCGCTCAACCCCGACGCACAGATAATGGTTGCTCCCAGCGACCACCTCATCCTCAAGACCGAGGAATACCGCGACAGCGTGAACAAGGCATTTGACTTCATCGACGGCCGCGACGCCATCCTCACACTGGGCATCAAGCCCAACCGTCCCGAGACTGGCTACGGCTACATCCAGGTGGGCGAAGCATTCAACAACGACATTAAGAAGGTGAAGACATTCACCGAGAAACCCAATCTGGAACTGGCACGCGTGTTCCTTGAGACAGGCGAGTTCTTCTGGAACTCGGGCATGTTCTTCTGGAGCGCCGACACCATCATCAAAGCGATGACCGACCACGCTCCCGAGATTGCACACGTTTTTGACGGCGGCAAGGACACCTTCGGCCGTGAGGGCGAAACCGCTTTCATCAATGCCAAATACCCCTCATGCAGCAACATTTCTATCGACTTTGCGGTGATGGAGAAGGCCAACAACGTGTATGTAGAGTGCGTCGACTTCGGTTGGAGCGACCTGGGCACATGGGGCTCACTCTACGACAACTCAGAGAAAAACAGCGAGGGCAATGCCACCCAGGGCTGCAACGCGCTCATGTTTAACAGCCGCAACAACATCGTGGCAGTTAAGGGCGACAAACTCGTTGTGGCATCGGGACTCAACGACTATATCGTTGCCGATGTAGATGACGCACTGCTCATTGTCCCCAAAGACGAGGAGCAGAAGATTCGCCTCTATGTCAACGAGGCAAAAGCACAGTTTGGTGATAAATACATTTAATGCAGCAATATGGAAAAGATAGACAATCTCGATAAAAAAATCCTGGGTATCATCATGCAGAATGCCCGCATTCCCTCTAAGGACGTGGCAGTAGACTGCAATGTGTCGCGCGCAGCGATACACCAACGCATCCAGCGTATGGTCGAGACCGGTGTCATCACCGGTTCGGGCTATAACGTAAACCCCAAGGCTCTGGGCTATGCCACCTGCACCTATATCGGCATCCAGCTGCAGAAAGGCTCGATGTACCGCGACGTGGTACCCGAACTTGAGAAGATACGCGAGGTGGTAGAGTGCCACTTCACCACCGGCTCCTACACCATGCTCATCAAACTCTATGCTCGCGACAACCAGCACCTCATGGAGTTGCTCAACGGTCGCATTCAGCACATTCCCGGCGTGATGGCTACCGAGACTCTCATCTCGCTTGAGCAGAGCATTTGCCGCCAGATTCCCATTCGCAAAGATAACATTGACGACTGATGAAGATTGTAGTACTTGACGGATATCCCGGCAATCCCGGCGACTTGTCGTGGGAGGAACTGAAGACCGTGGGCGAGTGCGACGTGTATAACCGTTGCGCCCCCGAGCAGATATTAGAACGCTGCCAGGGTGCCGACGCTGTACTCGTAAACAAGATATTCATCACCCGCGAAATCATAGAGCAGTTGCCCCAACTCAGATATCTGGGCGAAATGGGCACAGGCTATAACAACATCGATGTAGAGGCTGCCCACGAGCATGGCATAGTGGTGACCAACGTGCCTGCCTACAGCACCCGCTCGGTAGCACAGATGGCAATCGCCCACCTGCTCAACATCACCTGCCGTACCGGACACTACACCCGCCAGGTACGTGCCGGACGATGGGCCGACAGCAAGGACTTCTGTTACAGCGACACACCGCTCATCGAACTTGCCGACAAGCAGATGGGTATCGTGGGCCTGGGACAGATAGGCCAGGCCGTCGCAAGCATTGCACTGAGCCTGGGCATGACCGTCATGGCCTACACCTCTAAGTCGCAGGACCAGTTGCCCGAGGGCATCACCAAGGCACGCGACCTCGACCACCTGTTTGCAAGCAGCGACGTCGTGTCACTGCATTGTCCCGCAACCCCCGAAACAATAGGCATGGTCAATGCACGCCGACTTGCACTCATGAAGCCCACGGCGATACTGCTCAATACCAGCCGAGGCCTTCTCGTAGACGAACAAGCACTTGCCGATGCCCTTAACGAAGGAACTATCATGGCAGCGGCGCTCGATGTACTGACACAAGAGCCACCTGCCCACGACAATCCCCTCATCACCGCACGCAACTGCTTCTTCACTCCCCATGTGGGATGGGCAACCCACGAAGCACGCGAGCGCATGATGCGGGTCATCATCGACAACGTGGCAGCCTGGAAAAACGGCACCCCCGTTAATGTTGTGTAAATGAAAATCTTTATTCTATAGAATAAATGTTTAATCCCTATTTAGTAAAGAACAAATTCCTGAGAATTATTGCAATTACACTTTGTGCAATCGCATTCATAGCGCTTCTGATACTCGGATTATTTCTGATCGGAGAGATTACCGACTTTGTGAAGAGTATATTCTAAGGTTTTTTAAATTTCCTGTTCAAGAAAAAGTAGTACCTTTGCAGCGTGAAGTTATTTAGACTCTTATATATAGTCGTTGTGGCAGCGATGGGGCTTGTGCTCTACTCGTGTGCCAATATCGGTTCGCCCGAGGGCGGTCCCATTGACTTCACGCCCCCGCACTACGTGAAATCATCTCCGGCACAGGGTGCAGTAAACGTCAAGGGCAACAAGGTGGAAATCATCTTTGACGAGATTGTCAACATAAAGGACCAGCAGAAGAAGGTTTCGGTGTCGCCCGTGCAGAAAGAACCGCCTATCATCAAGGCACAGGGGCGCAAGGTCACCATTGAGTTCCGCGACGAGATGAAGCCCAATACTACCTACAGCATCGATTTCTCTAACGCCATCGAGGACAACAACGAGGGCAATCCCATTGACGGATTCTCGTTTGCATTCTCTACCGGCGACAACATCGACTCGCTGCAGATATCGGGCCTACTGCTGCAAGCACGCAACCTTGAGCCCATGAAGCACACCGTAGTGGGCCTTCACAGCGTGCTCGACGACACAGCGTTCACCTCTCTCCCCTTTGAGCGCATGTGCCGCACCAACGACCGCGGCCAGTTCACCCTGCGCAACATCAAGCCCGGCAAGTACCATGTGTTTGCCCTCAACGACATGGACGGCAACTACCGCATGGCACGCACCGAGGACATTGCCTTCCTTGACGAAATCATCGTGCCCAGCGCAAGCCGTTATGAGTCGCAAGACACCGTGTTCACCTTCGACAACAAGGTAGACACTATCGTGACTGCTACCCACACGAGCTTCATGCCCAACAACGTGCTGCTCACCATGTTCAACGAGAACTTCCGTTCGCTATACCTCAAGACCACCAACCGCACGACACCCGAGAGGCTGCACGTGCTATTCTCAGCCCCAAGCCCCGAGATGCCCACCCTGCGCATCCTTAAGCCCGAAAGCCATGCCGAGGACTGGTGCGTTACCGAGCGCGACGAGAACAACGACTCGATTTTCTACTGGATAACCGACTCGGCACTCATCAAGAGCGACAGCATAGTAGTGGCTATGGACTACCTGCGCACCGACAGCACCGATAACCTGTCGCACAAGACCGACACCATCACCTTTGCCTACCGCAAGAGCGGAACGCTGCTCAAGCAGGAGGCTCAGGAAAAGAAGGAACGCGAGCAACTTGCAAAGCGCCTCGCTTCGATACGCGAAAAACAAGAAAAGGGCAAGGAAATTGACCCCGAGGAGGAGAAACTGCTCGCCGATGCCGAGAAACCCAAAATCCCCAAGATCGACATCAAGATAAACCCGCAGGGCAACTTCGAGGTGTATGACACCGTTAAGGTAACGTTCCCCACTCCCATCGCGAGCATTGACCCCGCCGGCGTGCATCTGGAGATGAAACGCGACACTTTGTGGATAGAGCAGAAGGGGCTTCCCGCACTGAAACCCGTGGCCGAAGGCGATGTGCTTAACTACATGCTCCCCTACACCTTTGAGCCCGACTCGTCCTACCGTTTCTACATCGACTCGCTTGCAGTGACATCGGTCTACGGCATACACAACGACTCTACAGGACTGTCCTTCAAGGTCAAGGCACTTGAAGACTATGCCAACCTAAAGGTAAACGTTAATGTGCAGGATCATGCGTTCATAGAACTGCTCAACAACCAAGACCTGATGGTGCGCCGTCTCCAGGTGAAAAACGGCAGCGTGGACTTTGAGAATGTACCGCCACAGACCTATTACCTGCGACTGGTGCTCGACACCAACGACAACGGCGAGTGGGACACCGGCAACTACCTGCAGCACAAGCAGCCCGAAGAGGTGTACTACTATCCCAAGCGACTCAAACTGCGCAAAAACTGGGACATGGAAGAGACATGGGACATCTATGCCACTGCGCTCGACCTGCAGAAACCGCTTGACATAAAGAAGAACAAACCCGACGAGAACAAGAACAAACTCCTCAATAGCCGCGACCAGCAGAACAAGAAGAAAAAGAACGGCCAGAACGACGATGACGAGGAGGACGAGTTCAACTCTAACGCCTACGGCAACGGCGTATACAGCGGCAATAGGTACAGAGACTATCAGAACAACCGCCGCCGTTAATACCTCCATACATGATGAAACGGGGAGGCTCGCTTAGAATATGTGCCGTAGCGGCAACTGTCATCATACTGGCTGCAACCACAGTGTGGGGCTGGCTACAATGGCGCCAGGCAAAGTTGCAGTCATCGCTCATGGTAGTATTGTATGACACCACAGGACTGCGCACAGGCGACTTGGTATTTCGCAATGGGCTGGGCAATGAGAGCCTATTAGTGACATCGACCAGCAAAGGCGAATACTCGCATGTGGGCATAGCCGTCGCAACAGCCACAGGGTGGCAAGTAGTGCACGCAGTCCCCGGCGAAGCGGCGCCCGATGTACCCGACTACCTGAAGTGCGAGCCCATAGACAGTTTCTTTGAGCCACACCGCGCAATGGCAGGGGCTATGGCAAGGGTAGACTGCGACGATGCCACAGCGGCAGCAGCAGCCGAGGCTGCAATGCACAAGGTAATGGAAAAAGTGGAATTTGACCACAAGTACAACCTCGACGACACCACACAGCTCTACTGTACCGAACTTGTAAAACTGGCTTACTCAAAGCAAGGCATAGACCTAAGCGAAGACCGATATGCACCCACGCCGGGCATAGGCGAGTCGGGGCGCATCATTTACCCCGAGCACTTGTGGGTATCGCCCCGTCTGGTAACAAAAAAGACATTTAAAACAACACTTTATACTAACCAATAAAAATTACTTTACAATGAAAAAACTGATTTTCGGCCTCATCCTGGCCATCGGCGCAATGATTGCATTAACTGCATGCAGCGACAGCAGCAACACCCCCACAGGCGTAACCAAGGCTTACTATGAAGCACTCATCAAGAATGACTTCAAGGCTGCAATGGAATTCTGCTGCAAGAAAGACGGCAAACTACTTACCGACGAGGAGAAGCAGCAACTGACCAGCATGATGGAATCAAAACTCAACGACGAGAAGACCAAGGCTGCCATGGTTGCCAAGTATGAACTGGGCGAAGAGACAATCGCTGAGGATGGCAACAGCGCAACCGTAAAGGTGAAGACAACAACCGTCGAAGGCACTGAAAAAGAAGTAGAATCTAACTGCCTCAAGGTAGACGGAAAATGGTATATAAACTCTGGCAAATAATCTCTCCAGAGAAAACCATAACAACAAGAAGCGCACGGACTTTAAGCCTGTGCGCTTCTGTTTTATGTGGTTATCTTGTTCTTAGAAGCGGAAGTAGGTCTCT
>DCGA01000015.1:0-2450 GCA_002314465.1 bacterium UBA1790
TGATGTCGACGTAGTGGGTGGGGTTGAAGTTGGTGGTCTGCAGTCCGGTCATAACCTCGGTGTAGAAGAGGTCGAAGTGTCGGCCGGTCTGTCGCCAAGCGTCATAACTCAAAATGCCCGCCAGTCGGTGGTCGCGATGGGAGTCGATGGGCCAGTGGGTAATCACAAGGTCGGGCTTTTCTTGTTCGATGAGGTTTTTCATCTCCTGGTAGCGCTCTTTGTTAATCTCGGAGTTGCCGTCGATCTGCNNGGAAAATGTGGCGTATGCCGGTCATCTCGGTCACCTTTTCGGCCTCGGCAGTGCGTATTGCTGCCGCTTCGGCGTGAGTCTTGCCGGGGATGCCAGCCTCGCCGTGGGTGAGATACACGGTCACTACCTCGCAACCCATGTCGCGCAGGCGTAGCGCTGTGCCGAAAGCCATCGACTCGGGGTCGTCGGGGTGAGCGCCCACGATGAGCGCCTTCTTGTAATTACCAGCCAAAAGGTCTTGAGCAGCAGCATAGCCCCAGCCAATAATGGCAACGAGCAATAACAACACGATTTTCTTCATATCATCAAGGTTTTTATATGTTTCGCAAGCAAAGGTAAAAAACACAGATATATTATCCAAATTTAATCCACCTTTATTTTAATTTTAACCTCGCGCAGATCTCGCAGAAAACGCAGATTTTTCATGACTGCAGGGTATTAACTGAAAGAAATTAAAAGAAATTAAAATTAATTTTGCCTCTATCATAAGTCGTTGTTTCTTTGACTAAAAAAACAAAAGGACTATATAAGTTTAGCGCCAACGGATACACCGCTGGCGCTTTCTTGTTTCTTTTTGTTCTTATATCTGTCCACGAATTAGCACGAATTTACACTAATTTTATAACCACAGATTAAGCAGATTAAATAAATTATTTGTAGTCTTTATGTGCTTTTAGTTAAAAACATAAAATCTGCGAGAGGCTATACCCAGCAGCCTTGTGGAGGGGGCTTTTTGCGATATAACAAATTTTAACACTAAGCTGTGTTGTTTTTGGCATAGGGGTTGCGTCTATTTGTGTGAAAACGGTCGCAAAGGTGCGGCCACAAACAACTAAACAATGACACTTAAATATAAAACTTTTATCGCATTAGTGACAAGTGCAATGTGCAGCGTGGCTGCAAGCGCACAGATGAGCGTTACATTCTCGCTCAACGACACAAACGGAGAAAGCGTCCCCTACGCTACCGTATATATTTATAATGCCAACGACACAAACACCGTTGTTACCAGCGGTGTAACAGACATCGACGGCCGCTATGACCAAGTGCTCAAGCAGGCCGGCAAGTACAAGGTAAAGGCTACCTTCGTGGGTATGGATGCCGCACAGGCACCCTTCGAGGTGAGCGAGGCCGCTCCCCGCGCCGATCTGGGCACCCTCGTCATGGGTACCAACGGCAAGGCCCTCAAGGGCATTGAGGTAACCGCACAGCGCCAACTAGTGAAGACACAGATAGACCGCATCGCCTATGACATCCAAGCCGATGCCGACAGCAAGACCAACAACGTGCTCGAGATGCTCAAGAAGGTACCTCTGGTATCGGTTGACGGCCAGGACGAGATACGCGTAAAGGGTTCTACCTCATTCAAGATTTACCGCAACGGTCATCCCGACCCCGCACTGAGCGCCAACCCCAAGGAAGTGTTCAAGGCCGTACCCGCAAGCATGATTAAGCGCATTGAGGTAATCACCGATCCCGGCGCGAAGTATGATGCCGAGGGAACCACAGCCATCCTTAACATCGTGATGGTCGACAACAGCCAGGTAAACGGTGCTACCGGCACTGTGGGCATTGGTACCGACAACTACGGCGTACTCAATGCCAACGCCAATATCACCACACAGATATCAAAGGTGGTTACCAACATAAACTATGGCTATGCACACCAGAACCGCCACCGTGCCAACAACATACAGGAGCAGTACATCAAGTACGGCGACACCGGCAACGAGATGAACGCAATAAACAAGACGCGTGCCAACGTAAATGTACACTACGGCGATATCAGCGCAAGTTGGGAACCCGACACACTGAACCTGCTGAGCGCAAGCGCAGGCGGTTACTACTATGACTATGTGGGTGACGGCACCAATGAGATGACCACCAAGACTCCCGCCGGCGCTACAGTCTTCGGCTACAAGATCAACGGCACAACACCCGGCAGTTACTACTACGACCTGCACGGCCGTGCCGACTTCCAGCACAAGACCCACCACGCAGGTGAGACACTCACACTGAGCTACATGCTCACCCCCAGCCATAACAAACAGGACATAACCAACACCTACTCAGAGGTAGTGGGAACCCCAATGGCCTACACCAGCATGCGCACACAGAACAACGAGAAGTTTGCCGAGCACACCTTCCAGCTGGACTGGACCCGTCCTTTCGCTAAGTATCACAAGATTGAGACCGGCTT
>DCGA01000015.1:2508-9413 GCA_002314465.1 bacterium UBA1790
ACCTATGGTGGCGCAAGCGAACTCGACTCACACCGTCTCTTTGACCACACCACACAGGTGGGTGCAGCCTACCTGAGCTACAGTTACAGCCGCGGCAAGTGGTCGACCCGTGCCGGAATGCGCTACGAGTTCTCACACCTGCAGGCCGAGTTCCCCGACGGCAGCGAGAGCAAGTACCACCGCAACCTGAGCGACTGGGTACCCAACCTGTCACTGGAATACAAGCCCGACTGGGCCAACAGTTACAAGCTGTCGTTCTCGACCAGCATACAGCGTCCCGGTATCACATACCTTAACCCCACCGTGACCGAAGACCCCCTTACCAAGACCTTCGGTAACGCACATCTGGAGAGTGCACGCCAGTATGACCTGAGTTTCACCTACATGCATATAGGCGCCAAACTCACCTACAACATCTCACCCTCGGTAATCTGGAGCAACAACGAGATAATCGGGGTTCAGTATCTCGAGGCAGGCAAGACCGTATCGACCTATGAGAACGCAATGAAAGGTTGCCGCATAGGCATGAGCGCATTTGCACAGTGGGCAGTGGGAGCCAAGACCAGCCTCATGTTCAACGGAAACGTGGGTTATGACATCAACAAGAGCGACATGCTCGGCCTTGAGAACAAGCGCGTGAGTGCATTTGTTTACTCGCAGCTCACACAGGTACTGCCCTGGCAGTTGCGCCTGGGTGCCGGCGGAGGATTCTGGATAGGAGGTGCACAAGGCCTCTACGGATACTCAAACGGCAGCGGATTCTACAACCTGTCGCTCCAGCGCTCATTCCTCAAGGAAGACCGCCTCACAGTACAACTTAAGGCAAGCAACTTCTTGAGTAGCAAGTTTATGTCGATGAAGAGCTATACCACCCAGGGCGACTACACAGGCTACACCAAGGGTTTGTGGCCCGGCCGCTCGATAGGCATCAACGTGAGCTACCGCTTCGGTTCGCTCAAGGCCCGCGTGAAGAAGACCAACACCACCATCGAGAACAACGACATGGTGGGTGGCTCGAGCAAAGGCGGCTCAAGCAACGAAGGACAAAAATAATACATAAAATAATTTAGTTTTAATAAAAAATGAACGAGGGCGCGGCTTAGCCCACCCCTCATTTTCCCAAGAAATCATTATTACAGTAAGCAATTAATAGTTAGTGTGTGCAAGGCGGAGCCGTGATGGTCCCGCCTTGCTTTTTTGATTGTTAGAGAAGAGCGAAGAAGGAAGCGACTCTGAACTCTATATGCGTGAACAGCAGAAAGAGGGCAAGAGTTTTGCATTCGTGGCTCGTAATTCTGCAAACTTTGATGAGAGATATAGAGATGTTGTAGAAAATGACGGGGCAGTAAACCCCGACATAGCAACTACTAAGTTTCCTATAGTCAAAATAAGTAAGCATCCGTTCAAAGGTACTGGTAAAAATGCTATAGAGGCTGCAAGAGAATGGGCATCAAAGAACCTTGTGGGTGAACATATTGCTCACAGGGGGACACCAGAAGAATTTAAATATGTTATTGAAACAAATAACGAAGGCTACGATGATCCCATTGGAAAGATGCTATCAAGCAGTTCTACTAAGAAAAGCGAAAACTTAGGATTACATATATCCACTCTTATGAATCTTGTTGAAATTATAGACAAGAGTAAAGAATGTTTCTATTATGCAGGAAAGAGAAAAATAGAAGGGGAGAGAGATAAAGGCAATGCTCTTGAACAAAATCCCACGATAATGCACGTTATGTACGCTGCAGTAAAATTGGAGGGAGAAGAACAATTGAGACGAGCAAGAATCTTAATCAAGGAGATTAAGGGTGATGAAAATGAACCCTATACATTTATAGTAGAAAAGGTCGACTTGCCTCAACGTGGTCCTTCAGCGGACGATGCACTAAGCAAGTCAACCTTTATTTCGGGAACAAATTTACTTAGTGATATTGATATATCCAAATATACGTCAAAGAAATTGCTTGGTTCAAACGATTTAAATGATATAGAGAACAGTTCTTCAGACATTTATACCACTCCGACCCCACAAGAGGATGTGGCAAATATTACCAACAACAGCGAAGTTATTCCCACTGAAGATGTTGATAAAGGCATTTATATCAATGTTGCCAACCAAGACTACATCGAGCAGATTCTCAATGGTGACAAGACAATAGAGACTCGCTTTGAGATTAAAGGTAAGGATGGCAAGGGTCCTTTGGATTCACTCGTAGGCAAGCGTGTTGCTTTGATTGCAACAGGCAACGGCAAACAGAAGGTGATGGGTTATGTAACTATTGCCGACAAAAAGTTGTACGAGAATGAAGATGCTTTCCGTGCTGATGAGAACCAACATAAAGTAAGCGGCGGTGAGTATGATGTTGCCAATGGTAATGGCAGAAGAAAGATTGGATATGTTTTAGAGAATCCTGTTCGTGAGGAAACTCCTTACGAAACTGAGGGTAACTCTGGACATACCATTCGTAACTCGCATATTGGTGCTAATGGTTCCAAGACATTCTCCCACGTCACCCCCGAGCAGGACAAGGACTACCTTGATGCAGTAGAGAAGGGTGACACCAAGGCAGCCGAGCGCATGGTTCGTGATGCCGCAGCAAAGGCAATGCCAGAGATTACGGTGCCTCGTTGTATTTATAGACTTGCCGATGCTTATTTGCTGCCGTACTTGGTCTCAAACGCTTCGACCACATTGCGTAGCCTTGTGTCGAGCATTTCCAGGGCCTTTTCCCTGATTGATGCAGGAACACAGTAGAATGCCTCGGCAATGCTGCCGGTGATGCAGCCAATGGTATCGCTGTCGCCGCCTATGCTAACGGCATTGCGCACGCAGTCTTCAAAGTCCTCACCCTCGAGGAAGCACACAATGGCCTGCGGCACACTCGCCTGACAGATGGCACCGTTGCCCCACTTGCTATGCCAGGCATAATCTTCACGCAACTGGTCACAGGTCATGTCGAGGCTATAGCCCATGCGCTCGACCGCCTCACGAATCTCCTGCTTGGTGGCACCGTTGCGAGCCATAAAAATGCACATGGCGGTCACCTGTGCGCCCAAAATGCCGTCGGGGTGGTCGTGTGTGCACTCGGCGCTCTGCTTGGCAGCCTCAAGAGTTTCATCGAGTGTGTCGAACGCCCACCCTACAGGGCCAACACGCATGGCACTGCCGTTTCCGCAACTACCATAGGGCTCATAGATGCCTTGCGAGGCGCGTATGATCCATCCAACGAACGAACTTCCGTATCCACCCATGGGCCGGGGATAGTCTTGGGCAAAACTTGCATAGAATTTGTCAACCAGTCCTCCGTCTAGCAACCACTGGGCTGTGGCACAAGTGAGGATGCTATCGTCGGTGAACGACATATCCTCGGTCATGAACTCAAATTCTTTACTCTTGATGTTATCGAACTCGTAGACACTGCCCACGATGTCACCTATTATACTGCCTATCATGAATGTTTAATGTTTAAGGTTTAATGTTTAAGGTTGAGGGGTTAAGGGTTTGGGGTTAAGGGGTTAAAGGGGGGGTACTGTTGCTCACTTGTGGGGTAATTGACGCTCATAAGAGGCTTTAAGGCCTGAGAGCATTTTAGAGATCGATACTACGGTGACTCTTAGGCCGTCAACTTGGTTCGCATCAAGGTAGCCGAGGTCTTGAGCAACTTGAAGTTCGCTAAACACCTCTAGCAATGAGCCATAAGCAATTTCAATAAAATGCATCTTTTCTTTTATTGAATTACGACCACACCCTTCAGCGATATTTGCTGTAATGGATACTGCTGCTCTTCGTATTTGGCTTGATAGTGCAAAGCGTTCTTCTGCAGGGAATGTTGATACCAATTTATACACATCCATAACGAAAGAACGGGATACTTGATATACATCCAACCTTTCAAAAGAAAAAACAACCTCGTTCATAGTGCTATCCTCCATTAAACATTAAACAATAAACTATAAACCTTAAACCTTTATCAGAATTCCAGGCGGAAGCCTTTTTCCTTTAGTTCGTTGTAAATGTCCTGGTTGAAGCGATAGAGGAAAGCCTCGCGTTTGGGAGTGGGGCGAGTTGTCTCGTCGAGTTGTGTCACGAGTTCGTAGTGCAGCATCTTCTTGGCAAAGTTGCGGCGGTCGAAGCGAACGTCAAGGATTGCCTCATACAGGCTCTGCAGCTGTCGCATGGTGAATTTTTCGGGCAGCAGGTCGAAGCCCACGGGTTCGAAGTGGATGCGCTCGCGCAGGCTCTTCTGCGCCTTGCGCAGTATGCGGTCGTGGTCGAAAGCCAACGGAGGCATCTCGTTGATGTCGTACCACATTGCGTTGCGTGCATCGTCGCCACCCTTTACCTCACGTATTTCGGTAAGGGCATAGAAAGCGATGGTGATGACACGCTCACGGGGGTCACGATGCGGCTCGCTGAAGGTATAGAACTGCTCGATATAGTTGGCCGAAAGACCGGTTTCCTCCCTTAGTTCGCGCAAAGCACCTTCCTCAGCACTCTCGTTCATCTGGACAAAGCCGCCAGGCAGCGCCCATTTGTCCTTGTAAGGCTCAATGCCACGCTGAATGAGCAGCACCTTGAGTTTGCCACATTCATGGTCGTAACCAAATATCACACAGTCGGTTGTGACAGCAGGGTGCGGGTATCTGTACCAATAGCCCTTAATGCCATTATACTCAACATTGTTTGCCACATTGGGGTTGCTGATTACCTCTTTATCTTTAACGTTTTTCATATTGTGTAAGTTTTACACTGCAAATATACAACAAAACTGAATTCAAACCAAAAACAATGGCAAAAAAAAGTCAATAACGGGTATGAAAAACCGATTTGGCGAGGAAAGATAGCGCTACATGCGTTTTTTTTACTAAATTTGCGCGTTATTCAACTTCAATGGACAAGAACAAAGCATTAGATATTGTATCGCGAGCCG
Organism: bacterium UBA1790; assembly: GCA_002314465.1. Lineage (GTDB taxonomy): Bacteria > Bacteroidota > Bacteroidia > Bacteroidales > Muribaculaceae > Sodaliphilus. Next base: position 7,443 of record DCGA01000015.1, read on the forward strand.
GCCACATCATGCTGGAAAACGGCGCCGAGATTTCGCGCGTGGAGGAAGTAATGGAACGCATTGCCCATGCCTATGGCGTGGACTCGGGCAACTTCTTCGTGCTGAGCAACGGCATTTTCACCACTGCGCAGGGTTATGCCAACGTGGAGCACATTCCCTTCCACGGCACCCAACTCGACCGTGTGGTAGCCGTCAACGCCCTGTCGCGCGACATAATTGCGGGCCGCGTGAGCCTGGAAGAAGCCGACAAGAGGCTTGATGCCATACGCCGCATGCCCGCCCATCCGGCATGGGAGCAAGTGCTTGCTTCGGCACTGGGTTCGGGAGCGTTCTGCGCCATCTTCGGCGGCAGTTTTGCCGACTGCGGAGTCGCGTTGCTCTCGGGTATAATCCTATGGATATTTGTGCTGCAGGTATCGTCACGATACATGAGCAAGGTTACCGGCAACATTGCCGGCGGAGCGCTTGTGACCCTCTTCTGCATCATGTGCCACAAGTTGGGCTGGGGCGACCACCTGGGCAATATGCTCATAGGCGCCATCATCCCGCTTATCCCCGGTGTGCCGTTTACCAATGGCATCAGAGACCTTGCTTCGGAAGATTACATTGCCGGAGGCACACGCCTCATTGATGCCCTGATGGGGTTCCTGTGCATCGCATTGGGCGTATCGACCGTCTTCGTTGCCGATGCCTATATCGAGGGCAGCATAATCGTGCTTGACGGCACAGCCTACGATACCGTCACCGCACAGTGGTTGTGGCAACTCGTTGCAGCCTTTGTGGGTACTACAGCATTTGCGGTGCTATTCGGTGCTCCGCGCAGCAAGTACATAGGCTGCGGTGTGTGCGGACTGCTGGGCTGGATAGTATACCTTGCCACATACCGGAACCTGGGCCTCACTCCCACCGAGGCAACGTTCTTTGCCACCATGGTAGTTACCGTATCGGCCTACGGGTTTGCAGTGTTGCAACGATGCCCCGTAATAGTGTTCCTCATATGCGGTATCTTCCCCCTCGTGCCCGGTGCTGGCGTGTTCTGGACCAGTTATCATGTTGTGTCGCAGAATCTCCCCACGGCATTGCAGACTGGATTCCTTGCAACGAAATGCACCTTTGCCATCGCGTTTGCCATAATCATCATCACAGAACTCTCGCGCATGACCGCACGCAAGCCCAATGACTGACAGTAGAGTGCCTCTGTTCCAACGCCCGTTCTGGGTATCTGCGTTTGCCCTCACGGCAGCAATAGTGTGGGGCTGGGCCTATCCCCTTATAAAACTCGGATTCGCCGAGTTTGCCATTACCCCCGACCAGACCGGCAGCAAGATGCTCTTTGCGGGCATACGCTTCTTTTTCTCGGGTCTCATTATCCTTGCCCTCATGCGCAAGGCAGGCAAGTCGTTTGCCGTGAAACAGCGCGGCAATTGGTGGTTTATCTTTACCTTTGCCCTACTCAACACCGCATTGCACTACGCCTTTTTCTACTTCGGGCTATCGCACAGCGCCGGTTCGCGTGCCGCTATCCTCAACTCGCTCAGCGTGTTCTCGGTAGTGATTCTCGCCTGCATCTTCTTCAAGAGCGACAAGATGACCGTGAGCAAGATTGCGGGCTGCGCCATAGGATTTACCGGAATCCTTGCCCTTAACATGGGCGGAGCCGACAGCGGCAGTTTTACCTGGCTGGGCGACGGCATGATAATCCTCAACGCCCTGTGCTCGGCATTTGCGGCACTCATGACACGCGGACTGGGCAAACGTGTGGACATAACCGTGGGTACCGGTTATAGCCTTGCCCTGGGTGGAGCGTTGCTCATTGTTCCCGGCCTTGCCTTGGGCGGTACCCTACCCCATATCACACCCTGGGGAATCGCTATCCTCGCTATGCTCATAGGCATCTCCACCACAGGATTCGCGCTGTACAACAAACTGCTCAGTTGTAATCCCGTGGGCAAGGTGGCGATATACAACTCG
>DCGA01000015.1:9448-11657 GCA_002314465.1 bacterium UBA1790
AGCGGTGACATCGTGCCTGTGCCTCGGCGAACCTTTCTACTGGAAATATGCCGTCGCTGGCATCCTCGCCACATCGGGTATCTATATCATCAACCGAGCGAAGTGACCAGTCTCCCACAGAGACACAGAGTTATTTTACTTACTGCGGATTTATCTGATTTTCGGCTTCGCGTGGGGATTATGGTCTCTCGCAGATCTCGCAGATTTTATGTTTTTTAGACAGAAGTACATAAGGGCTTTGCCTGATGATTTAAGAACATAAACTGAAAGAAATTATCCAAAATTATTCTAAATTAAGCTTCGCGATGGGTGGATACGGCCTCTCGCAGAACCCGCAGATTTTTTGGCTTTTGTCCACGAATTAACACGAATTCTCACTAATTATAAGTTTCGCGATGGCGGTTTAGCCTCGCACGGATCTCACAGAACTCACGGATTTTATGTTTTTTGACTAACAGGCTTCGCATAGTGTTTTACCTCTCGCAGAACCCGCGGAACTCGCAGATATTATGTTTTTGAGGATGCTATTAACAATTTGATTAATCTGGTAAATCTGTGGAAAATATAAAAATCTCAGTGGACTTTGTGTCTCTGTGGGAGACTATATTCCCCCGCGCAAAGCCTTATTTATCTTAATTTGTTTTAATTTCTTTCAGTTTATAGGATAATGTATTACCTTTGTAGTTTGAAATAGAATAAAAACTAAAAAAACAGCATATTATGGCACAAAAACAAGAAGACGTTTTCAAGAAAATTGTATCGCATTGCAAGGAATATGGTTTCGTGTTCCCTTCAAGTGAATTGTATGACGGACTGGGCGCTGTTTATGACTACGGTCAGAACGGTGTTGAGCTCAAGAACAACATCAAGCGCTACTGGTGGGAAGCAATGACCTTGCTACACAGCAACATCGTGGGTATCGACTCGGCAGTGTTCATGCACCCCACAATCTGGAAGGCGTCGGGCCACGTTGATGCATTCAACGACCCCTTGATTGACAACCGCGACAGCAAGAAGCGTTACCGTGCCGATGTTCTCATCGAGGACGAGATGGCAAAAATCGACGATAAGATCAACGCCGAGGTTGCAAAGGCTGCTAAGCGTTTCGGCGACTCGTTTGACGAGGCAATGTTCCGCCAGACCAATCCCCGCGTGCTCGAGCGCCAGGCAAAGCGCGACGAACTTCACGCTCGCTTTGAGAAGGCCATGAACGACAACGACCTCGACGGCCTGAAGCAGATTATCCTCGATTACGAAATCGTAGACCCCATCAGCGGTACCAAGAACTGGACCGNNTCATCCTCGACGAGGAGATCGTCTGCCCTATCTCTGGCACACGCAACTGGACCGACGTTCGTCAGTTCAACCTCATGTTCAAGACTCAGATGGGTTCGAGCAGCGACTCGACCATGGACGTTTACCTGCGCCCCGAGACTGCACAGGGTATCTTCGTGAACTTCCTGAACGTGCAGAAGACCGGCCGCATGCGCATCCCCTTCGGTATTGCTCAGATAGGTAAGGCATTCCGTAACGAGATTGTTGCCCGCCAGTTCATCTTCCGTATGCGCGAATTTGAGCAGATGGAGATGCAATTCTTTGTACGCCCCGGTGAGGAACTCGACTGGTTCAACAAGTGGAAAGAGACCCGCCTGGCTTGGCACAAGGCACTGGGTATGGGCGACGAGAAGTATCGCTTCCACGACCACGACAAGTTGGCTCACTATGCCAACGCTGCTACCGACATCGAGTTCCGCATGCCCTTCGGTTTCAAGGAGGTTGAGGGTATCCACAGCCGCACAAACTTTGACCTGTCACAGCATGAGAAGTTCTCGGGCAAGAAAGTTCAGTACTTCGATCCCGAACTCAACCAGAGCTATACTCCCTACGTTATCGAGACCTCTATCGGTGTTGACCGCATGTTCCTGAGCGTTATGTGCTCAAGCTATGAGGAGCAGGTTGTCAATGGCGACACCCGCGTGGTATTGCACCTGCCCAAGGCACTCGCTCCCGTTAAGTGTGCTATCCTGCCTCTTGTAAAGAAGGACGGCATGCCCGAGAAGGCTATGGAAATCATGAAGGCGCTGAAGTATGACTTCGCATGCCAGTACGACGAGAAGGACTCGGTGGGCAAGCGTTACCGCCGCCAGGATGCAGTGGGTACACCCTACTGTATCACCGTTGACGGCCAGACCCTTGAGGACAACACCGT
>DCGA01000015.1:11759-17048 GCA_002314465.1 bacterium UBA1790
CAAGAAACTCGAAGCATAAGACACACTCTATAAGAACATTAAAAACCTATGAAGAAGATTTTGTATATCCTGATGCTCGTTGCCACCACCATGGGTATTACCTCATGTCTGGGCGAAGGCGTTGAAGACACCTACAAGGACTGGCGCAAGGCCAACGAGAAATGGCTTGCCGAGGAGTCGATGAAGCTCGACAAGAACGGCAAGCAATATTATGAGGCTATCACAGCTCCTTGGGATCCCAATGCACGCGTGTATGTGCACTGGTTCAACGACCGCGAGCTTACCAAGGGCAACATCTCGCCCCTCTACACCTCAACAGTAGACGTGAGGTACATAGGCCGCATCTATGACGGCACCGCCTTTGACTCGTCATATCTGAGCACATCGCCGCGCGACAGCGTGGTACGCATGAGCCTGGGTACAACAAGTTCGTCGAGCGGCGTGATCGAGGGCTGGGGCATCGCGCTTCCCAAGATGCACGTTGGCGACAGCTGCCGCATCCTCATCAACTACGCACAGGCCTATGGAACCTACAGCGTGGGCACAGTCATCAAGCCCTACAGTGTGCTGCAGTTTGACATGAAGCTTGAGGACGTTTACAAGTATGAAGCTAAGCCTTAACGGCTTAGACACGGCAATAGCGGCGATGCGAATGAGGCGCAGTGATTTTTTTTCAAAAAAAATGCGCTAAAATTTGGAAGTATAGTATAAAATGTACTACCTTTGCATCGCTAAAAGCAACTGGTGCGTTAGTTCAGTTGGTTAGAATGCCTGCCTGTCACGCAGGAGGTCGCTGGTTCGAGTCCTGTACGCACCGCAAGAGCCTTGGAGAATTACTCCAGGGCTTTTGTTTTTTTACGGAGCATAAAAAACATACAAAAAATGCCCCTCTCACTTGCTGAGAAGGGCATTTCCTATATCCATAAGCGAGGTGTTCTCTTATACTTTTAGTCCCTTGAGATATTCCTTCTGCTCGGGAGTGATGCGATAGCTCTCGCGAGCCTTCTGTATGGTCTTGTTGTGGGTCCACGGTGCAAGGCGCCGGTTCTCAATGTAAGGGATAGTTGCATCCCACTGCTTGGCAAGTGCCGTGGCAAAGAACCAAGCCACCATCATCTTCACATAATACTCGTCGCTGGTAGCCGCGGCAGCAATCTCCAGATACTCGGGGCGGAAATCGTCGTCAAGGTAATGCGACATGAGCATCTCCAAGCCGAAGCGGCAGGTATAAATAAGGGGCGAGGCACTCCATTCCTTTATCTTGGTAATAAGTTCGACCTTGTGGCGCGCAAACACCCGGGGCGACATGATGTCGCACACGGCCCAGTTGTCGACATAGGGCAGAAAAAGCTCAACCCCGTCGATGCACTTGTCATAATCCTTAACAAGCGAAAGGAGCAAACCATGCAGCATGAACTCGTCGTAGAACTCATGTGGCAGCGAATTGAGGAATTCCTGAGCCTCGGGGGTCTTGATATAGTCCTTGGCAAAGCCGCGTAACTGCGGCACACGCACGCCGATGAACAATGCGGGGTCAACCGTGGGAGTGATACGAGCCTGGAACTCGGCATACTTGCGGTCGGCCATAGAGATGAGTTGTCTCTGTAGGGGTGTCATACTTTCTACGTTAATGATTGAGATTACAAAACTACCCATTTAGAGGCACTTGTGCAAGCAAAAACCTCATTAAGTGGGTTAAAAGCAAAAAGAATGGGCAAAATAGGGGGATATGTGGAAAAAAGTTGCTAATTTTGTGGTTTAAGTCTTTGACTTAAGAATTAAAATCGCAAAATACAGTAACAGATATGAAAAAATTCGTTTTTACTTTAATTGCCGTGATGTCGGTATTAGTTGCATCGGCAGCGACCACATCATTCGAAGTTGACCTTTACAAGTACACGGTGACTCAGAACGCCACATCGTCGACACAAGGCGAGGTAACCCTTGCAGGCCTTAGCACACTAGGCAAGGGCGAGACCGGCATCATCGTTGCTCCCTCATCAACCGTCATTTACAACGGTTACACTTACAAAATCACTGCAATCGCAGCCAATGCATTTGAGAACTCAACACTCATTAAGGCCGTCATCACTACCAACGCCGCATTGCTGACGTCGATAGGTGAATCGGCATTCTCGGGCTGCACCAACCTGATAAGTATTACAACCGCCGCAAGCATTGGACAAAGGGCATTTGCAAAGTGTACCTCACTCTCTACTATACAACTTAAAGATGGTGTCAAAACTATCGGGATTGAGGCTTTCAGGGGATGTACAGGCGTGAACAACATCTCAATTCCCAGTACTGTTACCTTTGTAAGCTACACATTTGTGGACGGTTGCTCCCAGTTATCAACAATCTCAGTAGCCTCGACAAATAGCAATTATTACTCGTATGACGGTATGCTGTTTCAAAGAGACGGTAAGAAACTGCTGCGTTGTCCCATGGGAAAGACATCAGGCGATGGCGGAGAATATTATAAAAGAATCTATAAGTTCCCGCCTCAACTTGAGACAATAGGCGATGCTGCATTCAGTGGCTGCCGTGCGTCACAAATAAGACTTCCGGTAGGAACCAAGACAATAGGCATTCAAGCCTTTGCAAACTGCACAAACATGACCCAGGTCGTTATCCCCAACACGGTGAGAAGCATCGGTTCATCGGCGTTCTTTGGCTGCGCCAGCCTTCATGATGTTGTGTGTAACGTGGAAAACGTATCGGGAATTACCATGGGCAGCAATGTATTCCAAAGTGCCTCGGTAACAAATCTGCTTGTTCCCTATGGGAAAGAAAGCGAATACAAGGCAGCCGACCAGTGGAAAAGCATTTCGTCAATCGCTCATGGCTCTTATGACCTGCAATACGGATTTGCAAGGAAAAGAACCAGCCATAGCACATCGATGACCTATTACCCGATGTTTTACACTATCACCGACAGGAGCATAATCACCAAAAACGGTGAAACATATTACGGCAAGGCTAAATGGGTGAGAGCAATGCGTATTAAAGGCTATGACAACGCATGGATGGTTCCCGACTATATTGAGCATTGCGGCCGCAAGTATCTCGTGACAAGTATTGGCAGCGATGTGCTCTTCATGGAATATTCTTATTACGATGTTACCCGAAGCGACATCTATATAGGTGAAAACGTGGACACAATCCAGGCATATGCATTCAACAACGCATCGGTCGACACCGTACACATGGCTAAAAGCGTACAGTACATTGGCGAATCGGCGTTCAACGGAGACCCGCTGAAGGGAGACCTTATACTCCCCTACGGCATCAAGTTTATAGGTGGCAATGCCTTTAACGGCAACAAGTTCGGTCGCATCCTCATCCCGTCGTCTCTCAACAGCATGAACCCCACCTCGTTCAAGAACAGCAACAACCTGAGCGAACTGTATATTAACGCCAGCTGGATAGCCAACTTTACCAACTGGAACTTTAGCGGAGCATTATCGAGCATGAAGGTCTTTGTTCCCGTGGGGAGTACAGCCGCGTTCAAGGGCAACAGCGTGTTTAGTGGCTACAAAATATATGCCGGGGCATATGACTTCACCCGTGAAAACGAATGGTCATCAAATGCCAAATATCTCCTCACTGTAACCAGCGCATCGCCTGTGACCGTGGGCGGCGTGACCTATGACGGCAAGGCGAAATATGTTTATAATCCCTATCTGGCCACAACCGAGACTACATTCCGTGCGCTTAACGATGAAACAAACCCCACTTACAACAGCGGGAAGAGATACCTTGTCACCGAATTTGGCGACAGCGTATTAAGCAACAGCAACATTGCTGTGGTTGACATTGCCAACATGAATAATCTGACATCAATAGGCGCCTATGCTTTTACAGGGTCAAAGATTACATCGTTCACCGTTCCTGCAACATGTACCTATATAGGCAAATTTGCGTTTGCAGTATGCACTAAACTTTCAGAGCTTACACTGATGCAACAGAGCGGCACACGTTCATGGGGTGGACAATTCTTTGGCGGCAACGCAAGCAATTTCACCTGCTATGTAAAGTGGACAGCGCTCTACAGTTATCAAAACAGCGCAAAGAGTTGGATTAAGCTGAATGGTAGCACTACAGCCCCCGTTGACCAGTTCAACGGCTATATCGAAAGCGCATATCAGAACTTCGTGGCGAGCGTAACCCACCCCGTGGACTGGAGTGCATCGGGACTGAGCGCGCGCATTGTTAACAGCTATAGTAATTTCAAGGTCTCTACCAAGCCCATAACAGCAACACCATCGGGCGAGGGAGTACTGCTCACCGGCGTTAACAGCAATACCATTTATAAGCTTAAGCGCCCGTCAACAACTCCGGGTACAGTTTATGGCAACTACCTGGAAGGCATCACCGGCGCTAACTTGAACATCTATTCGGTTAGTGTGGGGTACTACTTCAACCAGAGCAAGAAGAAATTTGTTCGCCCTTCAAGCGCTTACACTGTTTATAGCGGATATGGCTACCTTGATATTTCTTCTAACTTTGTGGGGTCGTCAATGCAAGATATCGCCATTGATATCTTTGACACAGGGCTCAAGGGCGATGTTGACGGCAATGGCGTGGTTGATATTACCGACGCCAACATCCTTATCAACATAGTGCTGGGCAAGGACACCGCAAGCAAGTACGGCGGTCGTGCCGACGTGACAGGCGAGGGCGATATCGACGTGAGCGATATCAATGCGGTGCTTAACATCATCCTCGGTAAGTGAGGTTTAAGGTTTAAGGTTTAGTGTTTAAGGTTTAATGAGGGGGGATTGAGACTCCTTTACAATAATGATGAAACATCTTTTTTACATTCTCGTGGCGCTGCTTGCGGTGGGATGCACCGGCCAGGCCAACGAGGGACAGAGTGACAACCAAGTCGATTCGCTGCAGGCGCAGCAAACCGACTCGTTCATGGGGCAATATAAATCGACCGGCGACCCGTCGCTACTCGATGTCAAGTTGCCCGCGGGGGTTGATAACCAGACGGTGAAGTATGACCACATGACCGTGTATTTCAACCCCAGCAACCGTATTCCCAACTGTGTGGCATACGAACTGACCAATACGCAAGTGTCGATGGGCGATGCCCCCGACGCCGAGAAGCGCGAGGACTATAAGTTCTACAAGGACGAGAAGGTGAGCGGCTGCCCCGACTGGTGGGAGTACAAGGAAACAGGCTATACCCGCGGCCACATGGCTCCGGCAATGGATATGCGCTGGAACAAGAAAGCCATGTCGCAGTGTTTCTTCATGACCAACATGTGCCCCCAACTCAAG
>DCGA01000134.1:0-1217 GCA_002314465.1 bacterium UBA1790
GGGCGGCACGGCGCAGGGATTGCTGGGGGTGCTTGCTCCGGGGAATGTGACGATGTTGCTTGCCGAGCCCAGGCCGATGGGGTAGCAGATGTGCTGGTCGAGGTCGTAGGTGTTCCATTTGCCGAAGGTGCCGGTTGCAAAGTCCTTGTAAGACTCGAAGTCGTCGGAGAACGAGATGTTCTGGTTCCACTTGGCTGTAACCTGGTTGGCATTGACGCCGGTCGCCTTAGAGTCAACGGTGATGTTATATGGATTGACAATCTTCTCAACGAGCACAATGCTCATAGTCAGGTTGTCGTTTACCTGTATCTGCTTGCTGTATACCTCATAGTTAGGGACTGTCACGCCCAGCAGGTATGAGCCCTTGAGCAATGACGGGAACACGGCCTTGCCGTCGGTGATAGCGGCTTCGTATTGCTCGCCCGTAGCCTCGTCGGTGAGAGCAACGGTTTGTCCCTCAACGCTCTTGCTGTTGTTGGTTGTAACAGTAGCCTCGAGGCGCACTGTCTGGTCGGTGATGGTGACGATGGTGTCGACAATCTCGGTAACCGATGCGGGATAGATTGCCTGTACACCCAGTTTGTAGGTACCTGCGGTGAGGTCGCAGAATTGCCACTCATAGGCGTCGGTAGCGCCCACCTGCTTGTCGTTGAAGTAGATGCGGAACGACTCGTTGGGATTGGCAGCCGACTTGCGTGCTACGCGGCGAGCCACCGAGGCTGCGCTGCCCAGGTCTTGTCCCACATACACGTCGTCGACCATGAGCATGAAAGCGCCGCCGTTATTGGCCTCGCTTATGTAGCGTATCGCCAGTTTGATGGTCTTGCCGGCATAGGCCGAGAGGTCATATCTCTTCTTGGTCCATCCCTTGTAGTCCACGGTCTCGTAGTTACCGGTATTGAGTTGCTTGAAGTCGCTCTTCTGCGGGTTATCGAGCACCTCGGTCACAAACACCTGGAACTTCTCTTTATAGACATCGGCAGCCTTGGCCATGAATGAGAACACGTTCTGGTTGCCAGGGGTGATTGCCGGGGTGATGAGCCAGTCGTCGTTGGTAGCACCGGTGGCGGTGCGAATGAATCCCACATACTGCTTGCCGCTGTAGGGGCGCAGCACGGGATAGTCGTACCACCATGCGGGAGTCACCGCCAGCGGGTTGATGATCTGTGCGTATTCGCGCACGCCGGCGTTGAGATAAGAACCGGTGAGAGTGGCGG
>DCGA01000134.1:1263-12368 GCA_002314465.1 bacterium UBA1790
GGTCCAGTCGCCAAAGTTCACTGCAAAACCGTCATAACTTTCGAAGTCGTCCCAGAAAACGGGAGGCTCCTGGTTCCACGAGAATGTGAGGTCATTGAGGCCGGTCAGCGGGTTGTGTACAACCTGTGCATCAAGAGAGTAGGGAGTGAGGTTCTGCTCGTTGAGCAGTACCGAAACGGTGGTGTCGGCATTAACCGCGAAGTTCATGTCGACGGGGTCGTAACCCTGTGCCGAGACGTTGAGCGAGTGGTTGCCCGCATATACCTTGACTGTGGTTGTTCCTTGGTCGTTGAGAGTAACCGAACTATAAGAGAGTGCATAGTCGGTCTGCTTGAGTACTAATTTTACACCGCTCACGACGGTGTTGTTGGGTCCCTTGACCGAAATGGTGAGAGATTTGTCACGCTTCTGCGCCATGGTAGGCAATACCACGGCAATCATGAGCATGAGGGCTATTAATCGAAAGATTCTCATATCTTGCAAAAGTTTATGTGCATAATTTACCAATTTAACTGCAAAGATAGTGTTTTTCTCAATAAATAGGCAAAAGGAAAGGGAAAAACCTCACGCGCGCGCAAGTTTTGGCACAAAAAACATCCCCGCGCCTCGGTGTGAAGCACGGGGATGCCGTTATGTTTAGGGGTTGACTATTGCTGCAGCCACATGCATGGCGGCTCGCGTGAATAGTCGTGAAGAATTACTTCTTCTGGCCCATGATGTTGTAGCGAACACCATCCTTGATGATGATAACCTCGCCGTTCTCAATAACCTTGACAGCCTTAGCAGAGCCAATCTGGAGGTCGTTGATGCCAGTAGCACCGCTTTCCTTCATGACAATTTTGGGGAAGTTAGTCAAGGGGAATGAAACCTCGATGGTCTCGGTCTCATAACCATCCTTAGAGAACTCGGCTGTGTAAGTGAGAGCACTCTTAACGACTGAGATTTCAACGACACCTGATGCATCGGTCTCGCCGAAGTACTGAACCACGGGAGCAGCCATCATGTCGGTTGCCTCGGTTTCGGTCTTAGCGGTAAGAACTACGCTTACACCTTCAAGGGCTTGCTGGCTCTCGTTTTTAACGCTTGCCAGGAAGTATGCGGGAGAAAGAACAACACCGAATGTGGTTACGGGGAACTTCCAAGCGCTGTAAGAAGTGAAGTCGGCTACCTTAGTGCCGTCGCTGCGCTGGCCATAAGTCTGCTGGCTTACATTGCCGTCAACATCGAAACTCATGCTCTTATAAGTGTCGGCTTCGCTCTGAACCTTAACGCGGAGTGCGCCACCGGTGTAAGTGAAGGGCTCGTCAAAATCGATGGTCATGATTTCTACGCTTTCGCCGTAAGCACCCTTCTTAACGAAGGTGTACTCGCCGTCAAATACCTTGGTCATGTCGGCGTCGGCAGTAACTGTAGTGCCACCGAATGAAGTGTCGTCACAGTTCTTAACGAATGCCTTAACCTGGGTTGTAAGGTCGTCAGTAGTCTTGTAACCGTAGTAAGTGATAGAAGCGATGCGGTCGCCGTTCTTGATGCCTGCTGCAGCAAGCTGCTCGGCAGTGTAGAGAGTCTCGCTCACACTGTTCTTGTAGTTGGTGAACAGGGGAGAAGAGTCGGTAGTAGTCTTAGTACCTACGGTGAATGCCTCGGTAGCAGTCTCGGCGCGTACAGTTACGTCAACCGCGGGAACCTCAACGGTGTAACCGTCGGTCCACTGGTACTTAACGTAAGCGGGGAATGTGCCGGTAGCGTGGGGAGTGAACGAGAATGTGTACTCGCTGGTTGCCTCACTTGCGATTTCGCTTGCCTCTGCAGTAGCAACAGCCTCGCCGTTGAAGTACAGGGTAGCGGTGTAAGAACCCTCAGCCTCAGCCTCGTCGTTGAGGTTGTAGAGAGTTACGTTGGCAAAGTACTCAGAGTTCACTGCGCCGTTGGCGGGAATGCTAACAGTCTTAGCGACAACATCGTGGTCAACGTCAACGCGCTCGCAGCCGTAAACGTCGTCGATGTTGGCGTAACCAGCCTCGAATGCTACATAGTAGTTACCAGCGGGGATGCCCTCAACGGTGATAGTCTGCCAGTTCTGTGAAGAAGCCGAAGAAGTAGACGCTGCAGTGTAAGGCATGTCGGCGTTAGCGACGGTCTTAACGAGAGTCCAGTCCTGACGGTTGGCCGAATAGTAAACGTTGATAACGCTGTTGTTGCTTGTTGCGCTTGATGTGCAGCGAGAAGCGTCGAACGCCAGCTTCTCACCCTCGGTCACCTTGAGCAGCGGAGTAGCGAGCTTGGTGAGTGTAGAGTAAGTGCTGTTGGTCATGAAGTTGTTGGTGCCGGCAGCAGTGAAGGTAGTCTTGCTCCACTGAGTCTTGTCGGCGAGTTCAATCCAACCCTGGGGCGCAGTCTTAGCGCTTGCGTTGCCCTGGAAGTCCTCGAAGTACTTGTTGGCGTCGAGAACGATTGCGCTAACGGGGATTTCAACGGTCTCGATTTCGCCGTTGGCGATGGTGAGGTTGCCTGAGAAGATACCGGGAGCCGAAGCCTTGGCAGTGATAGTTACAGTCTCCTCGGCGTGAGCAGCAACCTGAACGGTTGTAGCGCTTGCCTCAAAGCCTGCGGGAACAGCTACGGTTGCTGTCATGGGAGCAGCACCTACGTTACCGATGGTAACGGTCTTAGCGTAGTCCTCGGTGATCTTACCGAACTTACCGAACTCGCTCTGGTATGTGCCGGCGTCCTTGATGCTGTAGTGGTTAGAGTTGTACACGCGCAGGATGGGAGCATAGGGAGTGGGCTCAATCCATGCACCGTAAGCACCTGTGCCACCGAAGTTCTCAACGAGGTCATAGCGCAGGCGGCCGGGATAGTCGGCAGTGTTGAGGGTTGCCTCAACGTTTACGTCAGCAGACTGGCCAACAGCGAGGTCGTTCTCAAACGCTTGAGTCTTAACCATGACGTAGGGAGATGATGAGGTATACTTACCGATACCGTAAGAGAAACCTTCATCGCCTACCTTGAAGTCCATGTCACCGCTATTGGTGATGGTACCTGAAATAACAACAGTGAAATTGCCCTCGGCATCGCAGTCGGGAGCCGATGAGCTTGTAACCTTAACGTTGCTAACAGTAAGCTTCTTGAAGAGCTCGATATCTACGCTCTGAGCATAGAAGTTGTCAACCATTACGTTACTACCCTTGATACCGATGCACTTACCCTCAACTGCGGGAATCTGGATGGTAATCCAGTCGCCGCCCTTCTCGAGGGGATAAGTGGTAGAAGCAACGAGCTCGGTGCCAGCGCTCCACTTGCCGTCGGCGTCCTGTGACATCTCAAATACGCTGATGTAACCCAGTGTATAGAAACCGAGGTCCTTGACAGCGAGTGTTGAAGTACCAGTCACCTTGGGGGTGATTACATAAGAATCGTAGGCTGAAGATGTCTGTGAGCTGATCTGGAGACCACCGGTGCCGTCAACACCACCTGTTGCCTTGTAGGTGTAGGTAGTGCCGTAAGTACCAATCTTAGCATAAGTCCAACCCTTAGATACACTCCAAGCGCTGCTACTGCTGGTGGTAAAGCTCGTGTTGAAATCTTCGGTGTAGTCGGTAACAGTTTTGATACCGTCGGCTGCGTAAGCTGATGAAGCGCCCAGCAACAGGGCTGCAGCCATCACGAAAGTAGAGAAAATTTTCATACGCGATATTATTTATAGTTAGTAATTTAGTTTATTCCCTAATTAAGTAAATATTCCAGGAGGGCCAGAGTCAACCCCTGGCTCCTCCAGAATATTATGTTGAATCTACAAGCGGGCTGTGATTACTTGCCCAGGATGCAGTTGATGATGCGTGTAAGGTCGCTCACGTCGATAACGCCGTCGTTATTGAAGTCGCACTCCTTAGTCTTGTCGGTAGCCTTACCCAGCATGTGGTTGATGAGGATGTTGATATCGCTCAGGTCAACCTCACCGTCACCATTGATGTCGTAAGGATTAGAAGCATACATGTGCTGGAACTCGAAGTTGTCGTAGAAACCGCCGAGGCAGTTGGTAGAATAAGACTTCACGGCAACATATATCTTCTTGCCTGCATAGCTCGAGAGGTCAACGCTGATGGGAGTCCATGCCACGTTGTCGAAGAGTTCGAGTTTCTGGCTGAATACCTCGGTGTAGTCGGCAGTGTTCTTGCCTCCGACCTCGCTCACGAGAACGCTCACCTCGGGACAGTCGCTGGGGAGAATGCTGTTAACGCTTTCCCATGTGCGTGCGTCCATAGTGAACTTAGACTTGTCGGTAGCAGTCATCTGGCCGCTTACCAGCCAGTCCTCGAATGCACCGTTGCTGTTGCAGCGGCTCATGAGTGACTGATGGCCGTGAGCCTCCTTGAGCACTGAGTTACACTCGCTGTCGTTGAGAACGAACATTGAGAGGGGAGTGCCCATGTTGGGAACCTTCCATGACCAGCATGTCACTGTAGCAAGGCCGTCGACGTCGATGGCTGTGAAGCCAGCGGGTGAAGCACCGGTCTTGTCATTCTCAAATCCGAAGTAAGAGAAGTCGCGGGGCATTGCGATAGCCTTAACGGGAAGGCTCACTGTGTTGCCGTCGCTCAGAGCAAGGGTCATTGTACCCTCTACCTCAACGGGCTCGGCTTCGCTTGTCTTGCTTGAGAAGCTGATGTTGAACTGGTTAGAAGTGCTTGCTTCGATGGTTGTGCCGTTGGCAATTGTGCTGCTGAAGCCAGCCTTATCGAAGCTAACCTTAGTAACGGTTACGGGAGCGCCGCCCAGGTTGGTCACTGCGAGAACGGGCGAAGTTGCTACCTCGTTGTAATTTACCTTGTAAGCATCCCAAGAATTGACGCTGAATGATACCTGTGCAGCCTTGGGCTCAATCTTAACAACGTCGATAGCGGCGCTGCGAGCGCGGTTGTAGTTGTGTGAGATATAGCGCCAGCGCAGCTGGATGGTCTTGCCTGCATACTCGCTGAGGTCGAGAGTCTCATAGCACCAGTAGTACTTGCCGTCTGCTTCAACGTTGTTGCTGATGATGCGCACCTGCTTCCACTCGCCGTCGTTCCATACCTCGAGGAATGCGGCGTCGATGCCGTCCTCGGCAGTTGTCTTGTTGATGTGGATAGAAGTGAGGTCCTTAACCATATCTGAAGGATGTGCGTTACCCCAGAAGAAACTCAACTGATATTCGCCCTCGGCGGGGAGGGTGATGTCGGGAGTGTAGAGGTAAGCCGATTTCTCGGTCTCGTTGGCATAAGCCATAGCACAACCCTTGCCCTCGTAGCTGTAACTGTTGTTCTGTGTCCACTTGGTGTAAGCCTGGTTCTCGGTATTCCAACCCAGGGGCGCAAATGTGTCGCCGTTGAAGTCTTCAACCCAGGGGAATTCCTTTACCGAGTGGTCGTCCTGAGTGTTGAACATCCACACGGGAACATTTTCGGCGTTACCCGCGCTGTTGTAGGGAACAACCTTCCAGTAGATCTTAGAAGCGTAGGGCAACTGTGCAACCTTGTAAGAGGTTTCGTTCTTGCAGTCAACACCGTTAACGATATTCCATGAGCCTTCTTCGCTGCCCACATATACCTTGTAGCCCTCGGCAAACTGTGCTTCGCGCCACTTGAGTTCTACGTTCTTGGTGTAAACCTGTGAAGCGCTGTCGGCGGGTGATACCAGTTCGGCTGCGCCGGGAATACCGTCAAGGCCGTAAACGTTGGGGAGCAACACGCGGTCGATGAGGAATGTAGTCCACTCGTCGGCACCCTCGGTGTCGTAAGAAACCTTAGAGTTCTTGAAGCGCAGGCGCACGTTGTCGCTCACTACATCGCTGAGGTCGATTTCCACGTTGATGAGTGTATCAATCTTAGTGTAGTCGGCCATCCACAGTTCCTTGGGGAATGTTTCGCCGCCGTCGGTCGAAAGTTCTACCGACAGGTCGTTATAGGGAGCTTCCTCACCGGTGAACATGCTGTAGTAGGTGAACATGAACTTGTGGGGAGCGTCGGCGCTGCTCAGGTCGAGGCGGGGAGTAGTGAGGTAGTTGTCCACATAGTCGCCGCTTGCCATTGCGCTGAGGTCGCCCTCGATAGCATAGGGGGTAGAACGGAAACCGCTGTTGCCCCATCCTGCGGGAGCAAACTGACGTCCCTCGAAGAGTTCGAGAGTGTAACCGTCGGGTATAGCGGTCTTGTTGGCCTTAAGGTGTATTGTAACGTCACCGCCGTTGGTGTGGATTACCGCATCGGTCTCGGCGGGAGAAGTGAAGCTTGCTGTGTAGGCAAACTGCAGGTCGACAGTCTCGTTGATGCCGAGGTCGGCGTCGTAAGCGTTCTGGTTGATGGTGATGCACTCGGGTGCGTCAAAGCCAGTGACCTTGAGACCTTTCTTACCTACGTTCTTGAGTTTGATAACCTCGCTGTAGCGCTTCTCGCCGATGAACATCTCGGGATACTCATAGCTGGTCTGCATGAGTTCGGCGATGGGGCCGTTAAGGCTCTTGTGGTACTGTACGTTGATGTTGTCGAGGTAAACGACATTGGCAACACGCTTGAGCAGGTTGTAGATGAATGCAATCTTGATGGTCTTTCCTTGATAAGCGTCGAGGTCGAGCTTAGAGTTGTGGATAGCCCAGTTCTGCCACAGGTAAGTGCCATAGGGATCGGCGGGAACACCGCTGTCGCGCACGTCATCTTCCTTCTGGATGTCGAAGATTACTGTTGTGTCGCTGGGATTAGCCATGTCAATGATGGAACCTGCAGAGTCATCGCTTTGTCCTTGAGACAAGCAGCGGCAGCAGCCTCCCAGTCAAAAGAAAGCTGGTAGGTGTTGTCGAGAGTCATCGCGGGGGTAATAATCATATCCTTGCGGGGGCCTACGCCGTCGCCATCGCCCTTCTCGTAGGTGGGCGCGTCGCAATAAGCATAGTGGTTGCCACTCATGGTACTGCTTGCAGTGCTGTTGTGGCCGATGGTCCAGCGGTAGCCCGTGTGTGACCCGGTGTAAGTGGTCACTGCAGTCCAGCCGTCGGGCAGGACGGTTGTGGCTACGTCGGATTGTGTCTTCTCAAAATCCTCGTCGAGCAGTGTCTGTGCATTTACAGCCACGGCCATCGAGAAGACCATTGAGAGCATCAGAATGTAGATTCGTTTCATGTTTTTTAATGCATTAAAATAACAACTGTTGAAATAAGTTTTCCCATACAATTCCAACCTTGCTGACGAGCAAAGTTGATAGTTGACTGCAAAATTAGCAAAAATATATGAAAATTACCACAATAATCCTACAAAAAATCACAAATTGCCACGTATATCGCCTTATAGAGTGTCTGTATGACATTCGGGGATGTAATGAGGTTTCGGTACAGTGTAGGAAGGCGATTATACAAATGCATATACATGCAAAATTAAAGCCCCCGGAACTTCTCAGTTCGAGGGGCTTTGATGCTACAAATGTTGCTTTACTTACAGTTTTAAGATTAGATTGTTTGTGGTTATTTTGAGGTTGAATAGTTCGTTTTTAAAGTTGATAACTATCAATCATCACAACCCGTTGTCATGATGATGGCACAAAGGTAATACATTATTTTTAATATGCAATGCCCTGTTATGTGTTGTTTACATAAATTTAGGTGTTTTAACAATTAGAGAATGAAAAATGCCCCGAAGTTTGCATAAAAGGGGAATAATTTGTAACTTTGAAGCGATAAAGCATACTTTTTATGAAAAAACTATTACTATCTGTTATTGCCTCTATTGGTTTGTTGGCACAAGCGCAAACGGTGTTGACCAACTTTGATGATGTCAATAACGTAACCATCTCTACAGAACAAACCAAAGAATCGTTGTTTAAAATGATGCCGGCGGTTGTTGATAATCCCGATGTGACAGGAATCAACACTACCGACAAGTGCCTTGGTGCCACTAATATCGCCAATGCCGACTGGAGTGGCAACCTGGTGTGCCTTAAACTCAACGAGCCGGTTGTGATCAACGCCTACACGCGCTACATGTCGCTTATGCTGTGGCGCGGCGTGCAGGCCAAGGACTGCCGCATTGCCATCAACGGGTATGAGGACGACAACGAGGTGTACCGCGAGAAACTCGCCAATACCGGCCAGTGGGAGCGTGTGGTCATTGACTTGGGATTCAAGCATCTCAACGACACCCTCAACGAGATTTACATAGTGTACAGCTGCAACTGGGATATGCCCCGTCGCGGCTGGACCGAGGCAAGCTATTACATCGACGAAATCGCGCTGTCGCCGGCAGGAAATATCCCGCAGGCCGATGTTGTGATTGATGCTTCACGCCAATACCAGACAATCCACCACTTTGGCTCGTCGGATGCCTGGACAATGGAATTCGTGGGTAAGTACTGGTCCAACGATGTAAAGGCCAAGGCTTCGAAACAACTCTTCAGCCAGCAGTTTGATGCCAACGGTAACCCCGAGGGCATAGGCCTTTCGGGCTGGCGCTTCAATGTGGGTACCGGTAGTGCCGACCAGGGTGATGACAGCAAGATAGACATGGCTAAACGCACCGAGTGCTTTATGAATGCCGACGGCACATGGGACTGGACTCGCCAGGCCGGACAACGCTACTTCATGGAACAAGCCAAGAACTACGGCTGCGAGAATTTCATCTTCTTCAGCAACTCGGCTCCCATCTTCATGACTAAGAACGGATATGCCCATGCCGATGGCTCGGGCCAGTGTAACCTTGCCACCGATAAGATGCCCGCGTTTGCCGACTTCCTCGTGACCACTGCAGGCCATTTTATCAAGGAAGGCTACAACGTGTCGCTCATCTCGCCGGTCAATGAGCCTCAGTATGACTGGGGCGGAGGGCAAGAGGGTAGCCCCTGGGAGAATATCGACATAAGCAACCTCGCGCGTGCGCTCGATACATCAATAAAGGGCCACGGCATCTCGTCGAAGATTCTCATTCCCGAAGCGGGTCAGTATGACCGCATGTGGGGCGGCAGCGGCCGTGCATGCAACCAGTTGTCGCAGTTGTTCAACTCCAAGGTGCCCAACACCTACATTGGCGACCTTGAATCGCTGGCACCCTATGCTGCAGGCCACAGTTACTGGACCTACACAAGCAACTATAGCCTGAAGGATGCCCGCATGAAGGTGCGCGACGCTGCCGAGAACGTAGGCATGACCATGATGCAGACCGAGTTCAGTTTCCTTGAGGTTCCCCAGCAGGGCACCGGTTTCCCCTCGGGCTCTTGCAACTATATGGACTATGCAATCTATATGGCCAAGGTCATCCACAGCGACCTTGTGTATGGCAACATGGCGGCTTGGAATTACTGGACTACCATGGCCCAGGAGCAGTACAGCCAGTTGAACCGCTTCTACCTGATGCGTATGCGTCCCAAGGGCGGCGACTATGGCTCAATCCTTGAGGGCGGCACTATCGACGACAACAAGAACCTGTGGGCGCTGGGCAACTATAGTTTCTTCCTGCGTCCCGGTTACAAGCGCCTTAACCTCACCGGTGGTGACGAGATGAACAATGTGCTTGCATCGGCGTGGATTGCCCCCGACAGTACCAAACTGGTTGTGGTCTACATCAATACAGCCTCGGTGCGCCGCTATTCAAGCATTAAGGTGAACAATCTGGATTATGGAGTTACCGACATCAAGAAATATGTAACCTACTCGGCAAGTAACCTGGGCCTGAGCACCACCGAGACAACTATGGACCGCGTTCTGTTGCCCGCTCGCTCGGTTTCGACAGTGGTGATTACGCTCGACAAGGAGCCCTCGGGTGTTGCAGGTGACGTGAACGGTGACGGAGAGGTTGATGTTACCGATGTGAATATCCTCATCAACATCTTGCTGGGCAAGGACGATGCCGCCAAGTATAGCGGACGCGCCGATGTCGACGGCAACGGCGAGGTTGATATCACCGATGTGAACATCGTTATCAATAAAATGCTGGGCAAGTAACCGGCGGTATTTACACAAAAACACAAGGGACCGAAAAACTTCGGTCCCTTGCTGTGTATATAGGGTTGTTGTTATCAGTCGATGATGAGCATTGCGTCGCCGTAAGCACCGAAACGGTACTTTCCCTCGATGGCAACCTCATAGGCCTTCATCACGCGCTCGTAGTCGCCGAATGCCGCTGTGAGCATGAGCATGATTGACTTGGGCATGTGGAAGTTGGTGATGAGGGCATCACAAGTAGTGCACTCGTAGGGAGGGAACATGAACTTGTTGGTCCAGCCGTCGTAAGCCTTGATGTGGCCGTTCATACCCACTGTGCTCTCCATAGCGCGGAGAACCGATGTGCCCACGGCGCATATCTTGTTGCCGTTGTCACGCTTGTAGTTGACCTTGGCTGCGAGTTCGGGCGACACGAGCATCTGCTCGCTGTCGAGGCGGTGCTTTGTAAGGTCTTCAACGTCGATGTCGCGGAATGCGCCCAGACCCATGTGCAGGGTGAGGAACTCGGCTTCTACGTCCTTGATTTCCATGCGGCGCATGAGTTCGCGGCTGAAGTGCATACCAGCGGCGGGGGCTACTACAGCGCCTTCTTCCTTGGCGAAGATTGTCTGGTAACGCTCGGCGTCGTCTTCCTCAACCTCGCGCTTGATGTAGTCGGGCAGGGGAGTGTTGCCCAGTGCGTACAGGTTGGCCTTGAACTCGTCGTGCGGACCGTCGTAGAGGAAGCGCAGGGTGCGGCCGCGAGAGGTGGTGTTGTCGATGACCTCGGCTACCATAGAGTCGTCGAGACCGAAGTAGAGCTTATTGCCGATGCGAATCTTGCGAGCGGGCTCCACGAGAACATCCCACAACTTGTGGTCGGTGTTAAGTTCGCGCAGCAGGAAAACCTCGATGCGAGCGCCGGTCTTTTCCTTGTTGCCAAGCAACTTGGCGGGGAAAACCTGCGTGTTGTTGAACACGAACATATCGAACGGGTTGAAATACTCAAGGATATCCTTGAAGGTGCGGTGTTCGATTTCGCCGGTTTTACGGTGCATTACCATCAATCGCGACTCGTCGCGGTTCTTAGAGGGGTGTAACGCGATGAGTTCTTCGGGAAGGTTAAATTCAAATTCAGATAACTTCATAAGTTTCGGTGTCTGTTTTT
>DCGA01000134.1:12389-13116 GCA_002314465.1 bacterium UBA1790
TATTTTTGTTCTTGTTTTTCTTTTTTGCGTGCTTGGCGAGCCTTCATTGCGGCAGCGCGCTCGCGGTTGGCGATGCGTTCTTTTTCAAGCAGTTGCTGCTCGGCCTCCTCGGCGCTCACCATTTCCTCTGTTTCGAGTCGTGCGAGGACACCCTCAAGGGTTTCGCACTGCTCAACCCTCACGTTGCCCACTTGTGTGCGGCGCAGTCCGTATAGGTGAGCTCCGCTGCCTAGCGCTTCGCCAATGTCGCGTGCGAGTGCGCGGATGTATGTACCCTTGCTGCACACCACGCGCAGTATGAGGGTGGGCTCGGCGGGAAGTCCGCACTCCATCACCTCAATCTCGTCGATAACGAGGGTTTTTGCCTTGATTTCGACCTCGCGTCCCTTGCGTGCGAGTTTGTAGGCAGGTTTACCACCCACCTTGCAAGCACTGAATGCCGGAGGGACCTGCTCGATGCTGCCTGTGAACTGCTCTTTGAGCACTTTTTCCACTTGTTCGCGGGTGATATGTTCCCAGGGATAGGTAGCGTCGACCTCGGTCTCCATGTCGTAGGACGGAGTAGTCTCGCCCAGTCTCACCCATGCAGTGTATTCCTTGACACCCGCCTGCAGTTCCTCGATGCGCTTGGTCATGCGGCCGGTGCACACGATGAGCACGCCGCTTGCCAGGGGATCGAGAGTGCCGGCGTGTCCCACATGGATGCTCTTGCGGTCGAGGCGGGTGC
>DCGA01000134.1:13133-29563 GCA_002314465.1 bacterium UBA1790
GGTGCGCAGTCGTCCGCGCATCTGCTTCACCACGTTGAACGAAGTGAGTTTCAAGGGCTTGTCGATGTAGAAGATTTCGCCTTCTATAGGATTAAGCACGATATATTGTGTTTAGATGTTATTAATAACCCATTGCCGAGAGTGAGATTGCCACGATAGCGGCAACTACACAGTAGGCTGCGAAGTAAATGAGTTTACCTTTCTTGACGATGCTAATCATCCACTTGCATGCCAGGCAGCCCGAGATGAACGCAGCCAAGAATCCCACGATGAGGGGCAGGGCATCGGTGTTGCCGAATGCGGCCTCGCCCTTAACGGCCTTGAGCACGTCGAGCAGGCCCTCGCCCAGAATGGGAGGAATCACCATGAGGAACGAGAACTGAGCCAGTTTTTCCTTCTTGTTGCCCAGCAGCAGTCCGGTAGCGATGGTGCTACCCGAGCGCGACAGACCGGGCATTACTGCGGCAGCCTGTGCCAGACCGATGATGAGAGCATCCTTCCAACCGATGTTTTCCTTGACGCGGGGCTTGGCGTAATAAGAGAATGCGAGCAGTGCCGCGGTGAGAAGCAGCATGATGCCCACGATGAGCAGACCCTCGCCGAAGATGTCCTCGACATAGTCCTTGAAGAACACGCCCACGATTCCAACGGGAATCATCGAGATGATGATGTTGATGAAGTAACGCATCTCGTCGTTCATCTTGAACTTGAAGATGCCCTTGAGCAACCAACTTACCTCGCTCCACAGAATCACGAGTGTAGAAAGCACGGTTGCCACGTGCACGAGAACTGTAAACGCAAGGTTTTCCTCCCCGTTGATGCCAAACAGCGCCGAGCCTATGGCAAGGTGGCCGCTACTGCTCACGGGAAGATACTCGGTGAGGCCCTGAAGCAAGCCCAGGATTAATGCTTGTAACCAATCCATATCTTTACTTCACCTCGTCGTTATTCTTGTTTTTCTTCTTGTAGATGATGGCAAAAGCCATGAGCACGAAACCTGCAAATGCAATGAACGGGCCTACCACGGTGCGTGAGGGCTCGAAGATGTCGTAGTTGAAGGTTTCGCCTTCGTTGGCGCTACCTGCCATCAAATAGAAGCCTACTACGATGAGCAGTGTGCACACTGCCATGAGAATGAAATTGATTTTGCCCAGGGGACGTGCCTGCTGGTTGTTGTCTTGTTTTTTGTTTTCGATTGCCATTTTATATATTGTTTTATTTTTTTCAGTTAAATGCCTTACAGGGCTTTATGAGAACAACTCCTCGTGTGTTGAGCGGGTGTAGCGTCTTGCCGCAAGCGCTGCCGCTGTGCCGCCCACTATGGCCCCCAGTATCGCCATGAGTGCTGCCACTGTGGCCATGTCGCGCCATTCAAGGCATTGTGCCAGTGCATGGCTCAGCGAGTCGTGGGAATGCATCATTGCTGCCCACACAGCCGTGAGAGCCGCTGCTGCTATAATTGCCGCCACGAGTCCCATCGCTGCACCGCGCCACATGTAGGGCTTCACGATGAACCACGTGCGTGCTCCCACCAGAGTCATGGTGTGGATGTGGAACCGCTGCGAGTAGGTGAGCAGTTTCACCATGCTCATGATGAGCGCCACGGCTATCACGAGCATCACCACTACCGCCACTGCCATTGCCACAAGCATGCTGCGAGCGTTGCCCATGATGTTGTCGACATCGCGTGTGGTGGTCGAGGCATCGACCACGCCGGGCAGTTGCTCGAGTTGCTGCTTGAGTGCAAGCAGACTGTCGCTTGATGCCCATTGCGCCTTTACGCCTACCTCTATGGAGGCGTTGAGCGGGTTTTCGCCCAGAAGTTCCACGAGGTCCTCACCGGTCTCGTCTTTCCACTGCTGCAATGCCTCGCTGCGTGTCACCACGTGGGTGCGAGCCACCTGGGGCATTGATGCGATGGCAGTGTTGAGGCTGTCGAGTTGCGTGGGCACGACGCTGTTGGCAACGCTAAGGTTGACTGCGGCACACTCTTGTACCTGCGCCACGAGCCTCGATGCCACAATGCCCATCGCAGCCATTGTGCCTGCAAGCAGTAGCACCAGTGCCATGCTCAGCACGGTAGTGATGGTAGCCCCTAAGGGCGACGATGCGGTGTGTCGGCCAGTTGTCATCTTGTTGTCAATAGCGCATAGTACGCAATTTCGGTACAAAGTTACAACCTGAAAGAGCGTTTGTCAACCCTTTTTTATGTTTTTTTGCAATAATGCGCTCAAATAGGGCATAATAAAAGGGGGCTGGACTTGCAGTGCGGGTCCAGCCGCCTTTTTTATAATGGGTCGGTATTAAGGGTTGCCCCCCCTAAACCTTAAACTCTAAACCTTAAACAAAATCACGCATTCATCATGATGTTGAGTACCGCGTTGATGTCTTCAACGTCGACATCACCGTCTTCGTTCACGTCGTCGCGACCTTCAAATTCCTCACCGGTGGTGTAGTTGAGGATAACATCGATAAGGCAGTTGATATCTTCGACATCTACCAGACCGTCGCCGTTAACATCGCCCTTGAGCCAATTATTCTTGTACTCAACATTGATTGTGACCTTGATGGGGTAGTAGTCGTACTTAAACGATTCGAGTTTGTTGGTCTTGTCGTAGAGGAAGTATCCGCCTTTGCCGTCGGTGCCTTCAACAAAGGTAACGCCTTCGGTTTTGATAGCGGTAATGCGGTTGACGAAGTCGGCGGGCATCTTCACCATGTATTTGGCTGTTCCGTTGATTACGGTGTCGGTTGCAGCCAGTGTGCGAGAGTTTTCGTTGTCGCCAAGGTCGCAGTTTTCGCCGATGAGGCTGGGATCGAACTGAATCATCTTGTTACCCAGGCTGTAGAACTGGTCAAGTACAACGCCCGGAGCAAATGTGATATCTTCGGTATTGCAGTTCATTGAAGCCCATCCGCGCATTCTGGGGTTAGCCGAAAGGTCCATGTGCGGAATGTTGGCTTCAAAGCACCATACGGTATCCAGCATAGCGTTGTTGCTCAGGTCAACGGTGTCAAAGAGATTGCCATTGCCAAACGAAATGAAAGTGAGGTTGGCATTTTGTGAAACGTCGATTGATTCCAGGGGATTGCCTTCTATGCCCAGTCGGCGGAGTGCTGTAATGGGCGAGACATTGAGGCTGGCGAGTTTGTTGTTGTCGCTATACAGGGTTTGAATGTTGGTGCATCCGGTGAGGTTGAGATTAGAAACGATGCAATTTGTAAAGTTCAGTTCTTCCAGATTGGTACAACCCAGCAGGTAAATCTGCTTGAGGCGGGGATTGTTGCTGCAATAAACCAATTTAAGTTGGGTTCTGTTGCCCAGTCCCAGGTAGGCAATCTTAGTGTTGCGCACACGCACCTCTTGAAGCGCGGTATTCTCGGAGAAGTCGAACGTTGCAATGGGATTGTTGTCAAAGTCTACATACCACAGCATTGTGAGACCCTTAAGGTTGATGGATGTGATGTTGTTGGATGCCAGGTTGATTTTCTGCAGACGCTTGTTGTTGCTTACATCAAGTGATGTGAGTTTGTTGTTGGTGCACAAGAAGAAGCGCAGGGTGTACAGAGCCGAGAGGTCAAGGCTTGTGATACCGTTGTTTGAAAGGTCAAGTGATGAAATCTCGGTGTTGTGCGAGAGGTCAAACGAAGTGCAGCCATTGCCAGACGCCCAAAAGAGAATCATCGAGGTGAAGTGCTCGATTCCCTTGAAGTTGGTAATGCCCTTGTTTGTTGGTTTCAGTTCGAGTGCCGCAGCGAGTTCTGCGTCGCTGAGGGTAAGGTCCTCGTCAAGGTCAAAAACCTTGACGTACTCCCTGAACTTCTGGTCGGGGAAATTGGTTTCGTTGATAGCAACCGATGCATGTGCCATAGAGGCTACAGCGATGGCTGCAAGAAAGAGTAGTAATTTCTTCATATTGGGTTAAATTTGCGACACGGTTAATGGAAGCCGTATCATGTTAATTATTAGTATAAATGTGTATAAGCTCAGGTTTTCACTAAGTATGAGCAAAGGTAAACAAAAAATCGGAAAAATGAAACTCTGGTGTCAACAAAAGTATAGCATTACGTATATTTACGTGTATTTTTCATTGCATGGGCACTTTTTTATAAATAAAAAAGAAACTCCCCGCTATCCAGCGAGGAGTTCTTACTTTTTCACTGCGTCCGTTGCAGGTATTTCTAAAATAGGATACACATTACGAAGTACTAACTAATAACACTTATACATCCTGCATACGGTTGGGCGCGTGAACTACAGAAATTACCTATATCTTTTTTTGCTGAAACCAGCATAATTTTCACGATGCAAAATTAAGGGCAAAAAAATATTCTGTTGGTCTATTTGCGTAAAAAATGATAGTGTTTTTACGACAAATGCGTCCAAAAAACGGAAATTGACACGGATATGACAGATTTTGGACACCTTTTTTGTAAATGTAGTCATATATAATTAAAATATTTAGTTTAGTTCTTGTTTTTTTTATATCTTTGTCGGCAAGAAAACTGTATGAAAAAAATGAACACACTACGTTGCTTTCACATTTGTTTGCTTTTCTTTTTTGCTCCGGTAATGCTGGCGCAACACTCAATGTCTATTCCCGACAGCCTGATGAACGAGGACGGAGTATATTATTATATGTTCACTTCGCCCGAGAAAAGCAAGTATATTATGTCCCAACTCCGTGCTAAGGGTAAAGATAATTCCGGAAAAAAACTTTCGGAACTTGATCTTGATTACCTGGAGGGTGACATGTATTACAACACCGGCCAGTACATCACAGCAATACACTTTTATGAAGAAGCCCTTGACGTTGCAAGGAAGAAAAATGACGAATCTACGATATTCGACCTGATGCATCGTCTCATTTCCTCGTTTGAAGGTTGTGGTGACACCAGCGGCAAGATAGAGATGGCAAAAGCAATGGGTGAGTATGCCAGGGAACGCGGCAATGCGGTCATGCGTTCGGTGGCACTCTTTGAACTTGGAAGTTCGCTGTGCAACCAGGGTAAAAGAGACAATGGCTTGGAGAAAATGGTTGAGGCCAACAAGGTGATGGAGACAAGCAACTATGCCCACAAGTATGACAACCTGAGATACCAGTATGAACTCATGGCACTTGAATACCGCAAGGCGGCCAACAATGAACAGGCTCTTGCCATGTGCGAGAAACTGAAAGGTGTCATCGGCAAGTTTGACAAGGGCGTAAAGCCTATGGAACATGAGATTGAGGCACAGGAACAGCTTTACCAGTCGTTGGCGGCTCCCATACTCGCTCGCCTGGGGCGCAAAGAAGAAGCCGAGCAAGCCTATAACCGATTTAACGAACTCAAGGTAATCACAGGGTCAAAGAACCGCACACTGTTTACCTATCTGTTTGAATCTAAACGTTATGGCGACCTCATCAAGCAGGCAAAGGAACTTGAGGCAAAGAGCATAGAGCGCAACGATACCATCAACGCTGGATTTACATCGCTGGTGAAGTACATGGCGATGGCGCAACTTGAAACCGGAGATTATCATAATGCAGCCGTAAACTTCAAGCGCCTTGTGGCATTGCGCGATAGCATTAACCTGCGCGATTTCCAGAGCCAGGCATTGCAATACGATACGCTCTACGAAGTAGAGAAGAACGAGGCTCGGGCTAAATACTACTCAGAGCGCAGCCGTATTTACGGCATTGTGGCAGCATTTGCCATTCTGGGCTTATTTGTACTGCTCTTCTCGATGATGAGGGTAGTAAAGATGAACAAGGAGATGAGGCGCAAGAACAAGATCCTTGCCCGCACCATCGGCGACCTTTCTAAAGCGCAACACGAGACATCGCTGGCTATGTCCAAAAGCAGTAAAGCGGCGCCCGTGGAAGAGCCTGTTGCCGAGGGTGAGGTTGTTGCTGACGAGCCCGTTGATGCTCCCGAAGCCGAGGAAACCGAGCAAGAAGATGAAGAAAACGAAGATAGTGCAGTTCCTGCCGAGACCAACGATGATGACCGTCACCGTTTCCTGAGCATTGAGCACGAGATTATAGAGCGTCGCCTCTATGCGGCAAACCTTAACCGCGAGCAACTCATCAAGGAACTGGGCGTGCCCCGTGCACAGTTTGCTGCATTGTTCCGCGCCTATGCGGGTGAAAGTTATCCCAAGTACATGAACCGCCTGCGCTTGCGCGAGGCTGTGCGCATCTTGCGTGAGTCACCGCAATTCACAGTCGATGCTGTAGCCGCCGAGTGTGGTATGAGCCGCCAGTTGTTCTACATGCTGTTCAAGGAGCAATACGGCATCACTCCCACCGAGTTCCGTGCAATGCACAAAGACGATTAACGACACACTGACTACATTTATATTATACTGTGTCCCGGCTTCATAGCGAGGCCGGGACACTTTTCTTTGCGCCCCTATTGGGGCGAGTAAAAACCCCGCGAGCACTGGAAGCGCGGTTTCGAGCTCTCCTATGGCTCAGAGAACTCGGAGTACTCAGAGCTCTTTGATGAATGCACCATATCCCATACCTAAAGGCATGGGTTGTCGTGTCGCGCCATTGTTACCAGCCATATCGTCGGCTACCGCCTCCTGTATGGCTGGCTACCTTATCTCATCCCTAACGGGATGATGCCATGTGGCGCCCTCCTTCCCCTATTTCTCCTATAGCCTCTACAGGTCCTGTGTGGCTGGCTACCTTATCTTATCCCTAACGGGATGATGCCATGGGGCGCAGTGCGCCCTCTTTCCCCTATTTCTCCTATAGCCTCTACAGGTCCTGTATGGCTTATCTATCCAATAACGCAGGAAAGGCTTACTGCGTATTGCAGTAAGCCTTTCTTGTCTCATTTATCCTAGTCTTTGTGACGAAACGGCCGCTGTTTCGCAACAATGGCCGTCTCTTTCGGAATTCACCTATTGGAAAGTTATTATTTGAAATTAATGTATAATCAATTACATCTTAACAACCTTGGCGCTTGTAGAGCCGTCGGCGTGCTTGCGCTGTGCAATCACAACCTGACCCTTAGCGGGCTTAGCAACGGGATAACCCATGATGCTGTAGTAGGTTGTTGAAACAATGCTGCTTTCTACCTTCTCTTCCACACCTGTTACGATGAGTGTAGTAGCGCGGGTGGGGTTAGAGTTCTTCTCCACGTAGTTCTGGATGGGATACTGATCGTTTTCGTCGGTAATCCAACCCTCGGTATTGTGGATGAAAGGAGTCTCGAAGTGAGCCTTTACATAGTAGATAGCGGGGAAGTTGTTGTAGTTAGTGGGAACGAACTGCTTGTCGGTGATGAAGTCAACAACATAGAAGTTGTCGTCGCCAGTCTCTTTGAGAACCTGCTCGATGAGAGCGGGAGTGAACTTGTAGGGAGTGCCGTCGGTGGTCTGGTCTACGAGTTCGTAGTTACCCTTCTCGATGAGGTTGCCTGATGCATCGTAGCGGTCGTTGTGGCCACGGAAGAACTTGGTGATGGGCACGAAGTCGGCCTGGCTGCTGCCAGTTGTGCTCCAGCGGTGTACAGTATAGTAGTCGGGTTCGCCAGCTACGTAGTCGTCCTCGGCAAGGTTGCCTTCGTTCTTGATCTTGTCCCAAGAAATCTCGGCGCAGTACTGACCCTTGCGAGAGTCGTCGCCCATGTAGAACATACCGTAAGAGTTTACAACGAGCTCTGAAGCCTCGCCATTGAAGTCGGTAGCCTTGTCGTTGTTACCGTAAGAGTTGTTACCTGTTGTGCATACCTCAACGGTGAAGAAGAGGTCGTTCTCGTTGAGAGCTGTGCCCTGACCCTGCTCGTTGTCGCAAACGTGCTTGCTAAGTGAGTTGTCAACGTGGAGGGTGATGTAGCCGTCCTCGTCGGGCTCAATTGAACCCATGTCAACGTTGAAGTTGCCGTCCTCGTCCTTACCTACGAGAGTGAAAGATGTGCCTGCCTGGCCTACGCGAACCACGCGCTCCTCGGCGTTACGCCAGATGTAGTAGTGTGCGATATCGTCGCTCATGATGGGCTTGAAGCGAACATCAACTGTGTAGAGCTCCTCGTAAGCGTTCTTAACGGGGTCGGGAGTACCTGAACGGTAAATCTTAACAACCTGAACATCGGTACGCTTGCCCTGAGCCGATACTACGTTTGAGCAGTATTCGTTAGTGCTGTTTGTGTAAACGAGCTGGTAACGAGCGTCATACATATTGCCGGGGATAGACTTAACCTCATCCTTATAGCTTGCCACGAGGTCGAGAACATCCTGGATTGAAGTCCACTTAGCCGAACCTGCAACGCCGTTGAGGGTGTAGCTGTAAGTACCGTTTTTGATAGCGGTGATCACGAGAGTGTTGACAGCGGTTGTGCCCTTGCCTTCTTCCTCGCGGTTGAGCTCAAACTTGTCGCCAGCAGCGAGGTCAGAGAGTTCGGGTGAGTAGTTGGTAGCCTTAGAAGAAATGTCGTTCTTGATAAGGTTGTAGCTGTTGCGGATGTTGTCGGCAACGGGAGTGTACTTGCTGTCGAAGATGTTGCTCAGAGAGAGTTCGAAGAACTGCTCGGTGCCAGGGATGTGGAATGTAACCTGATTGGTAACAGCCGAAGCGATTTCCTCGCCAGTGCGCTCGCCCTTGGCATTGTAAGTCACGGCCTTGGTCACTACATAGTAAGTCACGTCATAGCCGGTTGCGTTCTTGGGCTTGGGCAGGGTGTTGTCGGTCCAGTTCTTGAGGTCAACGAGGCCATCCTCTACATAAACCTCTACAAACTCGTCGCTACCCTCGATCTTGCGGTAAACGTGGCTTTCTTCCTTCACGCCACCCTTCTTGTTGCTCCAGGGGGTGAAGGTGGCAGAACTGCCCTTTGCCTTGTCGAAAGAGGTTTCCCAAGTGAGGTTGATGGCAAACTTGCTGTTGGTGCTTGCCTCTACGCGCTCGCCCTGAAGCTTGTTAACGTAGAAGAATACCTGGGGAATGTAAGAACTGCTGTAGCTATCGTTCTTTTTGTTTGTGGTTGCGTTAGTGCCCGAGGGAACGAACAGCATGGCCGAGATTGTATAAGTCTGGTCGGTTGTTGTCTTGTCGTACAGAGTTGTGAAGTGGTTCTTCTCGAGCGAGTTTGAGCAAGAGTGGGGAGCATTCTGGAAGTCACCGTCCTTGAGGGCGTCATAAGACTCGTCTAGGTCGTCCCACTTTGCGCTTGAGTTAGAGCAAGTAGAGAACTCGTTGTACCAGCGGAAGGGCATTTCGTATGTCTCTGACATGTAATATACGTTGTCATTGGCCGAATTCCAACTGCGATATTTATCGTAAATGCTGCTTGTGCGAATTGCAAAGAAGAAGCGGTTGGTGGTTGCATCAAAGTGGTAGAGCGTACCATTACCGATTTCGGTGCTTTGTGTTACTTTGCTGATAGATTTTACGCCATACTTAACCTGGTTGTAAAGGCTGGGTGTGTTATCCCAGTTGGTTCCTTTCCAGTAGTCGTTAACTTCGATGAAGATAACGTCGCCTGTAGTGGTTGCTGTGGGCTCTGTTGCGTTGTATTTATTATTTTTCTTAGTACCGGTGAAACCCCAACCTGTGGTCGTGGTCTGAATGATCACACCAGATGTAACTGAGTACTTGTTGATGCCAAGGTACTCGGTGAGGTACTTCTCGGTAACTGCGTCACTGATGGGGTGACTGTGGGTTGTTCCCTGCTGGGCTGAGGCCTGGAACATGCTGCACATAGCAAGTGCAGCGACTGTCATAATAACTTTAGATGTCTTCATTGCGTTTCACATTAAAGCGTCCTTAATATAATAAGGAGCCAAACATTACTTTCCGATAATTTATAAATAAGTTTAATTGTTAGTTGCGTGCGAAGCGAATTTTCTCAATAGGGTTTTATCAAAATTACAATAGAGCTAATTCTTTCCGTTCGTTTTTTCTGTGTGCAAAATTACGGTGTAAAAAAAATATCGGGGGGATATTTTGTGAAAAAAGAGGTGTCTTATTGGGTAATTGGACATATTTTACGCGAAACGCCCTGTTTTTTTTACGCAAAATACCCCTTGATTGCAAAGTTTGGACACATTTTGTGACATGAAATTAGACATAGCAACAAAAAAAAGCACGGCGCTCTTCACAGAGAACCATGCCCCAATCTTAGTGACAAATATGTTTTTATAGAAGTGTATGTGTATATATACTATCGCGTATACTTGTTATTGTGCAAGGTTGAAACCAACTCTCAAGCCGCTGAATTCGCTGCTCAGGTTGCCAATTGTCTGCAGGGTGCTGTTGCCCGAGAGTGAAGAAACGGTTTGGAGAACTGTAAGCAGTTTCTTTGATTCAAAGGTAAGCGCCATGCCGTTGGTTGTGCGGGTAACGTAACCAGTGATTGAAAAGAGAGTTGCACTGAACTTGATTGAACCGGCGCTCTCGTCGAGAGAGTATGTGCCGCTGATGGGTACACCGTCAATCTTGGCCTGGAACTTGTTGTCGCTGCCGAAGGTGAAGTAGGTGTTGCTGCTCTTGATGCCTACCTTGTTATAGACGGGAGCGAGTTTTTCCTTTATCTGACCTGCTGCTACAGCGCCACCGGCTTGTGCGAGGAGTTTCTCGCTTGTGAAAGCGCATCCGGGTTCAGAGTAAGCCCAAGTGCCAACGATTTGGCTTTGGGTAATCTTTGACTGACCGATAACGAGGTCGAGCAGGCTGTTTACTGTACTCTGGCTACCCAGTGTACCAAGCACGCCGCTAAGGATATTGCCCAGGCCTGAACCGGTTGAAGTTGTTGTACCATCGGTTGAAGTGCCAGTTACGCCACCCAGGATGTTACCCAGGTTAGTGGTTCCGCAACTGCTTGCGAGCAGTGCAATGACTGCGATAAGTGATAAGTAAATCTTTTTCATTGTTTTTAGTTTACGTTGCAAAATTAATATATTGTATAGTTTTGTTCAAAATCGAATAGACAAACACCCTTTATTTACCTACAAACCTGATATTTTAAGGTTTTTTGGTTTATTCGTATAGAGCAAGGGCACGTTTGAGTTCCTCCTTGAGTTGCATCTTGAGCTCGGGCGGAGACAATACCTCCACGTTGCCGCCCATAGAAAGCAGTTGCTCTCGCAGGTCGTAGGTGATGCGCATCTTGAAGGTAAACACCGAGTAGCCTCCCTCGTGCACCACGGCCTCGCGCTGTGAGGGATGCAGGGGCAAAGCACGCATATACTTTGCCTGGACGGGCTCTACTCGCAGTTTTATCTCCTTGGGCTCGTTGCTGTTGGTGGTAATGCCGAAGCAATCCTTGAAAAACTCTTGCGGGCTGAAACCTTCGGGCATGGTGAAGGGCTTGTCGGCGAGGATGGTGAGGTCGCTCATGCGGTCGAGCGCATAGGTCTTGATCTTGTCGTCGGCAACATTGAAGCCTATCACATACCACAGCTGCTTGAAAATCTTGACGAAGTAGGGGCGTATGACGATGCCTTCATTGAGACTTGCACGTATGTGCGACTTGTAGGAGAACCTGATGCAGAGGTTCTGCTTGAGTGCGTCTATCACCACGGGGAGGTGATGGCGTGCGCTAGGCACATCCTCGAGCATGATGCGATGTGCTACACTCTGCGAGTTCTGCAGTGTGTCGCTTATCGACATCGAGTCGAGCATCCAGTTGATGTGGGTGCTAAAAGTGTTGTCGCCGTTATCCTCGATGTAGTATTCGTAGGTGCTCTTGTTGCAGTTGATGTTGATGTTAAACATCTCCTCAATGGTGTTGCGATAGGTCATGAAGGTGCGGCGTGGCAGAGGCTGCCCGTCGTTAACCTTGCTGGCTATCCACTTCTCGTTGAGCTGGGCGAGAGTGAGCGAGCCGTATCGCCGCAGTGTGTCAACAATCCAAATGTATCTGTTAAGTAGCATCGGTGGTGTGTATGTTGTGAAATGGAATTCTCCAACCGTGTAAGATTGGAGAATTCCACATTATATTATATAGTGACTATTATTTGTCGAGGTTGATAGCCTTCTTGCGCAGAGCAACGAGGCCAATCATTGTGAGTGCTGCGTTGAGCAAGAGCAACTCGAAGCCTATTGTGTAGTCGCAATAGGTCTTCATTGCCCACTGGATAATCCAACTGAGGATGGGAGCTGCAATGCACACAGCAGGAACAAACTTGTCGCGCACATCGCCCTTGACAAACATGCCATAGACGAAGAGGCCGAGGATGGGACCATAGGTGAAGCTTGCCAGAGCATAAACTGCGCTGATTGCGTCGTCGCTGCTGAGCATGTAGAACACATAAATCACGAGACCCATGATTGCTGCCATTGTAACATGTACCATCTTGCGGGTCTTGGCGAGTTTCTCGTCCTTGGCGTCCTTGTTGAGGATGTCGACGGTAAACGATGTTGTGAGCGCGGTGAGAGCCGAGCCGGCAGCCGAGTAGGCGGCAGCAACGAGACCCACGGTGAAGAGGATGCCCACAATTACATTCATGCCACCGTCAAATGCCACGAGTGCAAAGATTGAGTCGGTCTTGAAGCCCTCGGCGAGAGTGCCGTTGGCATCGAGGATGGGAGCGCCGTTGTGCATGAGGCCCTTGCTCTGGACATAGAGGGCAAGGATTGTACCCAGCACGAGGAAGAGACCTACAACAAAAATTTGAGTGATACCGCTCACGATGAGACCCTTCTTAGACTCCTTGATGTTCTTGCTGGCGAGGGTGCGCTGCATGAGGTCCTGGTCAAGACCTGTGGTAGCAATTACCATGAATACACCAGCCAGGAACTGCTTCCAGAAGTAAGTGCCCTCGGTGGGATTGTCGAAGAAGAAGATGCGTGATGTTTTGCTGTCGGCAATAGCCGAGCACATGCCGGTAAAATCGAGGTTGAGAGCCTTAGCCACGAAGACGATGCTGAGCACTACACTCAGGATGAGGCAGGCACTCTTGAGTGTATCGGTCCAAATGACTGTCTTGACACCGCCCTGGAGGGTGTAGAGGAAGATGAGAGCGATGGTAACGACTACATTGATGATGAAAGGAATGCCAAAGTAGTCGAACACCAGTGCCTGCAGTACCACGCACACTACATAGAAACGTGCCGCTGCACCCAGAATCTTACTGATGAAGAAGAACCATGCGCCGGTCTTGTGGGTGTTGCTGCCGAAGCGATCCTTGAGGTAACCGTAGATAGAAACCAGGTTGCTCTTGAAGAACAAGGGTACCAGCACATAAGAGATTACGAAGTAACCTACAGCGAAGCCAAATACCATCTGCATGTAGCTATAGCTCTTGGCTACAACCATGCCGGGAACCGATGCAAACGTTACACCCGAAATGGGGGCGCCTATCATGGCGATTGCAACGATGAACCACGGAGCCTGACGGCCACCGGTGAGGGCTGCATCGTTATCGCTGTTGCGAGATGCAAACCATGAGATAAGGAATAACAGTACGAAATAGCCAACTATGGTGGCCAGTACAATAAACGGAGTACTCATATCAATAATGATGAAAAGTTAGTCTTTGTAGATGAGGTAGGGTGCGCGCTGTTTCTTGAACTTCTCAACGTCTGAAGCCCAAGAAGCCTTGATTTGAACTGCGGTCTTGCCGTCCATAATCATCTGCTTGATGTCGTCGCGGCCCATGAGTTTGTCGAAGAACTTGGTGAAGAACTTCTCGCCCAGATTGCTTGAGTTGTAGGCGTCGATAACATATGTCAAGTCAATGCCACCTGCAATGGCATCGTCCTCGCTCATGTTGTGCAGGTCGGTACCGTAGCACAGCTCGTTGAGGCGGGGAGGATTCTTAGCGCCGAAGCGGCTTGTGGGAGTGAACTGGAACTTGTGGTCGGTCATGTTGGGGTGACCATATACCTGGAAGGGCCAGTCGGTGCCGCGGCCCAGGCTCACGGGTGTACCCTCGAAGTAGCAGATAGAGGGATACAGGTAAACGCTGAGCATGTTGGGCAGGTTGGGCGACGGAGCGATGGGGAGGCGGTAGCGAGTGCTGCGTGTGTAGTTGTCGCAGGGCACAACGGTGAGGGGCAGCGTCTTGCCGTCCTTGAGCCAGCCTTCGCCCATAGCCATCTTAGCGAGCTCGCCCATAGTCATGCCATAGACGGTGCAGATGGGCAGGAAGCCCACGCCGCTCTTAAGTTTCATGTCGAGGATGGGACCGTCAACATACATGATGTTGGGGTTGGGGCGGTCGAGGATAACCACTTCCTTGTTGTGGATGATGGCAGCATCCATCATGCGAATCATTGTCACGTAGTAGGTGTAGTAACGCAGACCCACGTCCTGCAGGTCGATGACCACAACGTCGAAGAGGTTCATGCTCTCCTTGCTGGGCATGGGCAGACCGCCGTCGTAGAGCGATGCGATGGGTACACCTGTTTTCTCGTCAACCGAACTTGATACATGTTCGCCAGCATCGGCAGTACCACGGAATCCGTGCTCGGGCGAGAAGATTGTCACTACATTGATTTTGTTCTCAAGAAGTATGTCGAGGGTGTGTTTGTCACCCACCATGCCGGTTTGGTTGCTGAGCAGCGCCACGCGCTTGCCCTGCAGAACGGGCAGGTAGAGATCGGTGCGTGCAGCACCCACAGTCACTTCATTGTGTTTGCAATGGCCGCAACCGTTGTCGTGGTTGCCGCAGCCCTGTGCCACAGCTGCGGGCGCAGCCAGCGCCATGATGGTGGCAATAACGAGAGCCTTAAAGATATTCATATTAAATTAAGTTATTAATGGTTTACAAGGCAAAGGTACTAAAAAAATACTACAACAGAAAATGCTGTGCCGTAATTTAGCACACAATAATATAAAATAACGTGCTATCCCCCAAAAAGCAGCGGCGCTTCCCGCGATGGGTAGCGCCGCCGTGATGGTGGTTGTGACGGTTATTACTTGATAACCTGACCTGCTGCGTTGTACTTAACGCCGTCCTTCTCGATAACGAGCTGGCCGTCGAGCATGTACTTAGAAACCTTGTTTACCTTCTCGGTATTGAGGTCGGTAACAGCGGTAACGGGAGCAAACTTAGTGAGGTCAAGTTCGTACATTGCGATGTAAGCACCGGGGCAGTACTGGTAGATGTTCACCTTGTGCTCCTCGGCAGCGGGCTCAGCATTCACGTGGTTGCCATAGAATGCGTTGTACTTGTACATAGTTGCAGAGTCGTCGTCGAGCATCTCGGCATACTTAGAAGCAACGCGAGCATCGGCGTCCTCGTCAGCGTTGGCGGGAGTGTCCTTTACAACAACCTTTGCTACGGTGAAACCGTCGGCCAAATTAGAACCTGTTGAGTAAACGATGTACTTGTTGCCGTCGCACTCAAAGATGTCGAAGCCAGAGCAGCCGTTGTGGTTGGGAGTAGTGTAGAAGCCGCTGGGAACATAAGCGCCAGTATCATCCTTAGCAAGACGGTAGATTGAGTTACCGTTGCCCGAGGTAGTGTTGGTAGTTTGGTAGTGGGGGCTCAGGAGAGCGAGCTCATCGGGCAGGAAGCTGTAAGCACTGATGGTGTGGGTAGTAGTGAAAGTACCGCTAACCTTTACGAGTGAGTTGGCAAGTGTAGAGAAGGGATGCTGTGTAGCAGCATTTGTCTCGCCATTGATTGTTACAACACCGAGGTTGCCAATCCAGTTGGCACCACATGCGAGGACGCCACCAGCTTCGCTTGTAACATCACCAGCTACGAAGCCGTAGAAGTCGGCACGGCCTGCGGGCATGTTGGTGAGTGTGTAAGAACCAGCTTCAGTGAGGTCGGCGTTGAAAGCCTTGATAGTCTGGGTTGCAGCACCGTTGGGGAAAACGGGAGTGATGCGCACGATGATGTGTCCAGCCTCGTCCTTTGTTACGTTGGTAGTGTTGGCAGTAGCAACTTCGCTTTCCTTACCGTTGGGACCCCACATTTCGAGTTTCTGAGTAGTGTGGTTCTGGAGGTAGAACTTACCGTCGTGACCTACAGCCTGACGAGCGTCGGTAGAGAGAGTAGAAACGCTTGTGTTCATCCACTTGCAAGTGAGGATGCCGTCCATTGCTGACTTAGCATTGGCTGTGGTAGCAAGAGCTGCTACAGCTGCAAGGAGTAAAATACTTTTTTTCATAGAATGAGTTTTTATTGTTATTAATTAGTTTTGGTTTCTTTGTTCATGCGGTATCGCCCGTTGTCACAAGTTTTGAGGCCGGTACATGGTAATACTAATGATTACGAGTGCAAATATACATTATATTTATTTGATATTCAAATATAATCGCGATTATTTTATTAACTAAATGTATTTTCTTAAAATTTTTTATTAAATGGTGCTTAAAAAGAGCGGCGCAACCCGTTGTTGTGTGGGCTGCGCCGCTGTGGCGTTATTGCATGGCAGCCGTGGGGCCGCCGTTACATTTTAGCGCTTAGGGGATTAGTCGTTGCACTTAGCGCAAACGAACTCGCGGTTGAGGCGAGCGATGTTGCTCAGCTTGATGTTCTT